>CAYSUA010000511.1:0-4623 GCA_964433795.1 uncultured Desulfobacteraceae bacterium
ATCGTGTTGCCAGACCCCAGGAGACCACCGTATCGACCTGTTCCAAAACCGGAAGCAACGCCTTAACAGTATCTTCCAATGATTCATCGCGAATTTTAAACTCCAAAATGGCTGAAAGGATTTTTTCCCCGCGGGTCTCGGGCTTCATGGTTCCGGTTTTTTCGTCTTCCAGGAGGAAAAAGACCGGGTTGTTTTTTTCAATGTCAACATCCATGGATATCAGGGCTTTGAGCACTTTTTCGATTTCAGAGATCCGGGTTCCGATTCCCGGACGGCCGAATTCAAGGGCCATGCCGAATTCGCCCCTGCGATATCTTCCGGTGACATCGTTGGTCTTCATCTCCTCGGTGCCGCGCCCGCCTTGATTGAGCTTCGGATACGCGACCCCCGGATCACTGAACTGAGCCCGGATAATGCGAGGATATTCCATGGATTCCTTGGGCATATAGATGGCTTCGGTTGGGCAAATATCGGTTCGCAGGCAAACGCCGCATTCCACACATTCATCCTCGTCGATGCGAACCCCGTCGTCTTTTTCCAAAATACAATGCATGGTGCAAATATCGATGCACTCCAGACAGGATACACATTTATCAGGATCGATTCTCATAGATTTTTTCTTTCATACGGTTATGCGGCTCTCCTGGAGGATCATCCGGTCATCTGCATATATGGTGGGTTGGTCGAATATGAAATCCACATGCAGGGGGCTCACCACATTGCCCCCCAGAGACCCGCTGTCGCCGACGGCGATGTGGCACGTACCCCTCGTCTTTTTCGCTTCCCGGAGGTTGGTGTACGGCCGGCAAGCCGGGTTCGTACCCACTGCGAATTCCGCGATATTTTTGGCGGTATCCCCGTATTCCTCCAGCATCTGAAAAAAACGCTCTGCTGCACGGCTGCCGGTCATGGAGACGACATTCCCGGCGCTGACTTCGACGCGGCCGAAAGGCTCCCGAAGGATCCCCAGATCTTTGTGTTCTATGCTGATGGGGTCCACCAGCACGCCTTCTGCAGATCCCTCTACGGGAGATAGCGCAACCTCGCCATCGGGAAACGCCGTAAAGCTCCCCTTTTCCACGGCCGTCCCGGTGAGGGTGAAGCAGGGACGTTCTTCAATGGATATTCGAAAGTCGCTTCCTTTCGGTGTGGTGAAGCGGATGTGGTTGGCTTTACGGATGAGTTCGGCGAGGCGTTCGGTATACTGTTTGACCTCGGTGTAGTCCGCCATTGACCCGCCTTCGGTCATCATGTCTTCTTCCCAGCCCCACATGTCGATAATTCTCACACCTTTTTTCAAAGCAGCCCGGGCTGTGTCTGTGTGAACCGTGGCGAAACTGGTCTGCAGGATCACAACATCCGAGGCCGACATGGCAGCCCCCACATGTACCGGAGGATCGACACCGCCCATCTTGTGGGGCGGCATGTGCATGACCGATAAAACGTTTCCGGCCCCTGAAACGGCGTGGGCTAAAGCTTCCGTAATGGTGGCAGGCCTATCAGAGTCTGTGATGAGCAATACGTTTTCACCCGATCGAATGGCCGCTACGTCTTCAACGATGCGGCGGGCGGTCACCGCCATGTTGTATTTTATCATTTTTCTTGTCCTCCTTTAAAGAAACTGGAAATTTGAAACTTGAAACTGGATAAAGACGGATTGGAACTACTTAAGATTGAATGAATACTCTTCCCAAGTTTCAAGTATCAAGTTTCGAGTATCATTCAGTGAAATAAAACGGCTACCCGGATAAGGTCCCTGTTTCCAATCGCAGTCTCGCGAAAAGCATCGCTAAACTTATAGCAAAAAAAAGATTGAATGAAAGAAAAAAATGTTTGACCGGCATTGCCGGGGACTTGTTTTACAATTGATTTGATAAAAAGGTTGCCGACAATCGGAGATTATGATCAAACATTTTGCAGGAAACTTGTTAGAATAGGTTAAAATAGGAAAGGAGCACAGCATGAGCGACCTGGAATTGACAGCCGCTTTTGGCGATTATGACCGTACCGGTCTGTTGGAAAGGGGAACCATAAAGCCGGAAGGCATTCGTCTTAGGGTCTTAAGAATGAAGCCGCCGGAAATTTTTTTCCGCATGAGCCGGTATCAGGAGTTTGATGCATCCGAAATGTCCATGGGTACGCACTGCTTCCATTTAGGCACCGGAGAAAGCCCCTTTGTGGGAATGCCTGCCTTTCCCAGCCGTGCGTTCCGGCACTCCATGGTCTACTTTAACGTCGATTCCGGGATCGAGAAACCCGAAGATTTTAACGGCAAGCGCATCGCCGTTCGCGAGTGGGGCATGACGGCTGTGGTCTGGATTCTGGGGATTTTGGGTGAAGAATACGGCTTGGATCTCAGTTCAGTGGACTGGGTGGCGACCATAAAGCCGAGGGTTCCGATTCAGCTGCCCCAGGGTGTCCGTATTCGGTATGTCGATTCCGATCAAACATTGTCCGACATGCTGGATTCGGGTGAAGTGGACGCAGCATTCCTTCATCAGGTCCCCCCATGCTTTTCCGCCGGATCCCCCAGAGTAAAACGGATGTTTCCGGACTACAAAAACAAGGAGATCGAATACTATCGCCAAACCGGCTGCCATCCCATCATGCATTGTGTGGTGCTGAGAAAAGACATCTATCGGCAATACCCCTGGGTGCTTAAGAGCCTGTATAAAGCCATGCTTTCAGCCTGTCAGCATACGATGGAAGCGTTGTCGGATGCAGGCGCATATTCCGCGATGGTTCCGTTTCTTCCGGCTTTCATTGATGAGTTGCGTGAGATTTTCGGGGAAGACTTCTGGCCGTTCGGGATCGAGGCAAACGCCGCCACCCTTGAAAAACTGGTGCTGTATGCCCATCAACAGGGGCTCACGCCTCGAATATTGGCGGTGGAAGAACTATTCGGTGAAAACGTGCGCGATTAAATTGTGAGCAATGTCATGATGTTGCCGACATCATCGATCTGTTCCAGATTCCATACGCTGTCGAACAGCTCCTTTGTCTGGGCACGCGACAGGAGGTCTTTTGTCAGTAATATGAATTTTTTTTCGATTTCTTCGTCGGTCATAGGATTTTTGTGATGCCCCCTGTGATATTCCACCAGCTCGGAGAATTTTTCACCGGAATGAGTGATGAGTTCCATACGATTGGCCAGGGCATTTGGGTAGAAATTATTGCATTCCTCGGTTTCTTCCACCGTTATCTTTTGGATGAGGTCGAGTAACTCAGGGATTTGAAGATACGCTTCGTCAAAGTGCCTGACATCGGCCGAACCGTACATCAGGGCAACCCCGACTGCATAGGGCATGCTGTGATCGGCACTTTCCCGGGTTTTGGGGTGCCATTTCTCATCATCGCCGGCCATGACGGTCTTACCCAAAGTGAAGGTTCCGATATTGATTTTCTTGATGTCCTCGGGCTCGCTGATTTTAGAACGCAAGCGGAGCGCAGCATCAATGGCGGACTGCGCAAACAAACCGCAGGGATAGCCCTTGATGACGGCATTCATAATACGGAAAGGCCTGCCGCTTCCCCCGAATGGGTCCAGCTGGAAAGGACCGGAGACGCCTTTAAAAAAACCGTGCGAACCTTCGAATATCGGTTCCGGTCCGGTCATCCCCTCTTTGGCCAGCATGGCGGCAAACACGGCATTCCGCCCGGCATCGGCCATGGCACACCCTTTCCACATGGAGACTTTTCCGACCCGTGTCTGCGCCAGGGCGATGTTGGCGGAAATGGCAATATTCAATGCCTGGAGCGTCTGCTCCTGATAGAGACCAAGAATTTTCGATGCACCCATGACACAAGCAATCACACCGGGTACGGGTTGATCGAAACCCAATGTAAGAAAGCGAATCTGATCGATGATTCGACAAAATACTTCATAAGCCAAAACCGAAGCCGTGATAACCTCTTTTCCCGATGCATTCCGGGCATCGGCGCAGGTAAGAACCGGTGCAAACGTATCACTGGGATGACATACCCCTTTTCCGGTATACCCGTCGTTAAAATCCAAAAAACGCATCATGACCCCGTTGGCAAAGGTTGCCATTTCCGGGCTGGATTTTTTACCGCTCCCTAATATGGTAGACGGCATGCTGCGGGATTTAACCTGGGATGCGAGCTTCCGGGCGATTTTTGACGGTTCACTGGAATATGCGCCAATGGCACAGGCCAAAGTATCGATGAGAAGGCCTTTGGCCTTGTGAATTGCCTCTGGGGGAATGTCTTCATATTTGATCCCCACGCCGTAGGATGCCAAATCTTCAGCGATGTTGCCCATGGTATGCCTCCTCTGTGGTTTTGGTTATATGGGGTTGGGGGTTAGTTCATTTCCAGATATCACACAGACCGTTACCGGGCAATACACGTAAAATTAACTGGCCTGAGAGAATTCGACGTGCTATGCTTGCCTTAACTAGCAATACCGCAACCCCTTTAACGTAACGGATAGAGAGGAAATATGCGAAGACTTGCAATAATTGATGATTATGAAGAACTGGCATTAGAGTTTGGGGATTGGGACAACCTTCCCACAGAGATCCAAATCGACGTATTCAATGATCATCTTGATGAGGAAACATCGATAGCCAATCGTCTTCTACCTTATGAGATTCTGGTCAT
>CAYSUA010000512.1:0-4584 GCA_964433795.1 uncultured Desulfobacteraceae bacterium
CAAATTACCCTGCCCGACTTATGAATCGACCCCATGGGCAACCGGTCCCCCGCTGAACAAGAGACGGGTTGCGTTGATTTCCACCGCGGGCATTCACAAGAGAGATGACCGGCCGTTTGAAATGGGAGCCACAGACTACCGGATCATTCCGGCGGACACTGCATCCGATGATCTTATCATGAGTCACATCTCCGCAAATTTCGATCGAACCGGATTCCAGCAGGACTGGAACGTGGTATTTCCCATCGATCGTCTCCGGGAGCTGGTGGCAAAAGATGTCATCCAAAGCATTGCCGATTACCATTATTCGTTCATGGGGGCTACCGATCCTCAGCAGATGGAATCCACGGCCCGAAGCTTGGCCAAAATCATGAAAGGAGACGGGGTAAATGCGGTACTTCTGGTACCGGTCTGACCCAACTGCACGCGCGCAGTTGGCGGGCTGGCCCATTACCTGGAAGAAGAAGGACTGTCGACCACCCAAATCAGTCTCGTACGAAACCATACGGAAACCATAAACCCCCCACGGGCATTATGGGTACCCTTTGAGCTGGGTCGTCCTTTGGGTATTCCCAATGATCCGGACTTTCAAAACCGCGCCATCCTTGCAGCATTGAAACTGCTGGAAGCACCCGAAGGTCCGGTTCTGGAGGATTTCCCGGAAGATGCCCCCTTGGGTGCTGCGGATCAAGGCCCCGTGGCATGTCCGGTGGACTTCAGTACTCTGAAAGAAGCCATGACCGATGTTGAACGCATGCTCGCGGCATTTCATGAAGAAGCGGCACAGATGAGAACCTGGTACGATTTAGCCAAAGAAAAGCAGGGGCGAACAACAGCCGGAACCAGCGGACTCAGACCGGAACAGGCAATGGATTTCATTGCCGGCTTCATTAAAGGAGGCGCTGTCGATAACCCGCTTCCGGATATCTTACTGGGATCTGCATTGAAGATGGCGGTTGAAGATTTAAAAGCCTATTATCTTGAGGCGGTCACGAATCAACCCGGTCAACCCACGGACAGCAAGACTTTAGCAGACTGGTTCTGGGGGCAAACCGCTGCCGCCCAGGTGATTAACAAGGTCAGAGAAGTCTGCATGGCAAGCAATGATGAGAAACTCGCACTGGCCGGAAAGATGTTTCTCATTCCAAGGGTGCAGTTGCACCGGTTTGAAAGCTAAGAGAGGAAATTTTAAAAAGCACAAGGTCAAACTCCTTTCACTTTTCAGAAGAAGTCTTAAAAAATGATTATGAAATCATTATGATCATATAGCAGGGCATCTGCTTCAAACCCAATTTGATGGTATTAATTGCATCATAGAATATATCAGGCCTGCCTGATCGCAGGATATGCAGATACAGGTGCATATCCGTTTTAAAATAAACATCGTTGACATGACAGGCGTCATAGCATACTATATGCTATAATTATGATGCTATAATCATGGAGGAATGTTATGGGAACATCGAAAACTGCTTCAGCCAGAGCACTGATCGATCCGCAAATAAAAAAGGAGGCCGAAGTCATTCTTAAAGACTTAGGTCTGTCCGTGTCAAAATCCTTTGAGCTCTATTATCGTCAGATTATCGCCCACCGGGGGTTGCCTTTTGAGCTTCAGATTCCCAATGAAAAAACAATGAAGGCAATTGAAAATTCGAGGCAAGGTAAAGGAAAAACCTTTCACTCACCCCAAGATCTATTTGATGACCTTGGAATCTGAGCGATGCGGTCTATCCGGCGTGATACCCAGTTCAAGAGAGATGTAAAACGACTTAAAAAGCGAAACACGGACTTTGAGAAGCTTAAAACCATTATACAGCTGTTGGTTGAAGGTGAAAAACTGCCGCCGAAAACCGGAGACCACAGGTTAAAAGGCACTTTAAAGGACTGCCGGGAGTGTCATATTGAGCCTGACTGGTTATTGATTTACCGAATCGAAGGCAGTGAGTTATGCCTCGTACGAACCGGAAGTCATGCGGACCTATTCAAGTGAAAAACCCACCCATTCATCCTCACAAAATATAGCGCGGTCAACCCACGGACAGCAAGGCCACTTCGATTTTGGGGCAATCTGATCGGGCCGGCTCTATACACCATCGTTGAGGCAAGTATCGAGGGGTTGGATGTACAAGATCAAATCTGATAACATGGATGATGTTGGAACCCTGATCCATGGCCCGGAAGCGGTTGAAAAATGGATTTTGGAAATTAAAATCCTAAAGAACCCATAATCATGTGGCAAACTTTTTGTAGGAGGCTGGCCAAATGTCCTCATCTTCGGAATCTAAATATTATCGGCCAAAAATGACGACTGCCAGTCTGTCACCCACCCACAATGTGGATGCGGTTGACCAATTTGGCAAGAGACGACAGGTCCGGATTGCCGGTGAATCCCCACTCACCCTTAAAGTTGATGACCTCGAAGTCGTCACACTCATGACCCTCGGCACCCATCCCGAAGAACTCTCTCTTGGTTTTCTGCGTAACCAGCGCCTGATTGACAATATCGAAGATATCCAATCGGTTAAAGTGAACTGGGATAGGGAAACGGTGAACATTGTGACAAGGCATGGCAATGGTATCACTGACTGGCAGCAGAAGTTGTCAAAGCGAACTGTAACAAGCGGTTGCGGTCAGGGCACAGTGTTTAGCTGTACGCTGGATAAACTTTATGAAAAAAGACTTCCCACGGTAACCTTGCGCCAATCAGTGATTTATGGGCTGTTGAAAAGAATTTCTCAGTATAACAGTATTTATAAGCAGGCCGGCGCGGTCCATGGATGCGGCCTTTGCAAGGAGACTGAGGTTTTGATGTTTGTCGAAGACGTGGGCCGGCACAATGCGGCAGATGCCATTTCCGGCCGGATGTGGCTGGATCGTATTCCAGGCAAAGATAAAATCTTCTATACAACGGGACGCCTGACTTCAGAGATCGTGATGAAAGCTGCACACATGAAAATTCCTGTCTTGCTCTCGCGATCTGGAGTTACCAACATGGGGCTGGAAATTGCCCAGGATTTGGGCATTATGATAATCGCACGCGCCAAGAGAACCCGATTCTTTGTATACAATGGCGCAGAGAATATCTTTTTTGAAAATCTTCCTATATAAAAATCACCAAGTAAGCCAGCGCTCAAAAGAATCTGTCGGATGACTGGATAAATTAAGCGGTTTGAAATATCACTCATTTTTCTGATGGAAAATTGGCGACATTTCATCTCAATCGAGTGTACCAAATGATTTAGCGTCGTGTTTCGTCTTCAGGATAATTATTTGACATTTCTGCCATTTTTCCCCTATTCTTAGCATATCATACCGAAATGATATTATTAATCGAAAGATAAACACGTTAAAACGATATATAGACGTTTTGGGTGGAATATGTTGGAAAGGAATTCTAACAGCCATGAAAAAAATATATAATATCCAATGGGTTGCCATGGTATGGGCGGTGCTGCTGGTTTTCGGACTTCTGAGCCCCCCGGCAGCCGCTGTAGCAAAATCAAACACCATGGAACTGAAGGTGGCATTACTCCCGATACCGGATGTGCTTCCATTCCATTTGGCCCAGGCAAAAGGCTATTTCACTGAAGCGGGCATAGATGTTAAAGCCATACCGGTGGCAAGCCCCATCGACAGGGATCAATTGATGCAGGCCGGCGAGATCGACGGTATGCTCACCGAACTCACCACAACCGCTTATTTCAATCGGGAAAAAGTACAGGTTAAAATTGTTCGAATCGCACGATCCCCTATCGACAACCACCCGCTATTCAGAATTCTTTCAGCACCGGGTAGCGGTTTGACGAAGCCGTCCGACCTTGCGGGTGTGCCCATCGGTATTTCTAAAAACACCATCATTGAATACGTCACGGATCGTTTACTCATGGCAAACGGATTGCGTCCCGATGAGATCAAAAAAAAATCGGTGCCGGTTATCCCGGAGCGATATCAATTGCTGATGCAGGGACAGATTAAAGCGGCAACGCTTCCCGACCCTCTTGCCTCGAGCGCGTTGGCCGCAGGTGCGATAGAAGTCGTTGAAGACACCGCACATCCTGAATTAAGTGTAAGCGTGCTCGGTTTCAGCACGGTATCGCTTGAGTCCAAAGGTAAAGCCATCGAAGCATTTCTTAAGGCATGGGATCGAGCAGCGGCTGAAATAAATAAAGCCCCCGATGCCCAGCGAGAACTTCTACTGAAAAAAATCCGCGTACCGAAAAACGTTCAGGCAAGCTTTGCCATTCCGTTGTTTCCGGTGCAAAAAGTGCCCAACGAAAAACAATGGGCCGATGTGATGGATTGGATGATTACCAGAGGATTATTGAAAAATCGACTGCCATATGAGGATTCGGTATCGAAAAGATAGGATTCTTGATACTGGATTGAGAAAGGTAATACTCCTTATTTTTTCCAGGAACGAGCATCTTTCGCTTATGGTGCAAACGTTTATTTTAAAAAAGAATTCATTTTGGGTTCCCCGATAAATCGGGATTTACGCTTCGCTCCAACCGGCTTGTCCGGGTTAGGGGTCGACTTGTGGATTGTGATTTATCTCAATCTGAGGTATTGAGCACGGTACAAAAT
>CAYSUA010000513.1:0-4574 GCA_964433795.1 uncultured Desulfobacteraceae bacterium
ATCAAGCAGAACACATCGAATTTGCATTTACCAGTGAACAATTGACTGAGTGGATAGATAAAAACGGAAAACCGAGTGATGGTATCCATATCAATAATGAAAGCATCGGGATCCAGTCACTGAGCGGACTGCTGGTCTTTACACCGGAAAACACCTGCGGGAAGGTCTACCTGCCAGGAAAGGACCGGCATCCCTATCGATCACTTTATCGACTGATCTGGATCTATTTTGCGCAGGTTTTGGGAGAGGCAGGGGGCTGTTTTTTACACGCAGCAAGCATGGCAAAGGAAGGAAAAGGGTTTGTTTTTATCGGAGGGTCCGGAGCCGGTAAAAGTACACTGGCCCGTTTGACGAATCATGGCGAGGTGTTATCCGATGAGGCGCCGATCGTTTCCGAGCATGGTAAAGAACCGAGAGTGTTTGCATCACCATACCATCAAATGGATATGGAATATGTATTCGGTAAATCCCTGGTTATGTCCGGCGTGCCTATCGAAAGTTTCTGTTTTCTCGTTCGGGATGAAGATACATATATTGAAGCGGTCTCAAGAAGGGATGCCGTTGCAATGCTTATGGCGCGTTCCATTATTTTTTTCTCTTATGTATCATCCGGCGCGAGAGCAAAAATATTTGACCTTTTTCATCGCACATGCCATAAATTACCGATCAATTGCTTGCATTATGCAATGAAAACCGATGTTTGGGAAGTGCTTCGCTAATTTAATGGTTTAGAAATTTCCTTATCCTATTTAACTTAGCCTAGAGGGATAATATGTCCAATCAAGACAATGAATCCAAAAAAGCCAAGCGTCCGTACGAACCGCCCAGAATTTTCGACTTAAGCGGCAGTGTCGCCTATGCGGGGTCGAGCTGTAGCCCGGGCGGTTCAGCCGCTGGAAAATGCCAGCCCGGGACGGTTGCAACGGGTGGGAAATGTCAACCCGGTGACTCGGCATCCAACGGGAAATGCCAACCCGGAAACTTTGCTCAGCCCGGCAAATGCCAGCCGGGCAATCAAGCTGAGGAAGGCGGAACCCCTTCGGGTGGAGGGAAAAAATGTCAGCCCGGCGGAATTGCAAGCGGTGGGAAATGCCAACCGGGTAATCTTGCCGGTGGGGGAAAATGCAGGCCAGGAAATTCTGCTTCGGCAAAGTGTCAACCCGGCGGGAATCCCAGCAGCAGTGATAAGGACTCTGATAAAGACACGGACAAAGGCTCGGATAAAGACACTGATAAAGGTTCAGACAAAGGTAAGGGCAAAGGCAAGGACAAAGATTCAGATAAGGCATATGATGTTGAAGCGGGGGGTGTTGCAGATGATGAAGGCGATAGTGATGACGAACCGAGTGTAGAAGGAACAACCGAAGATAAAGATTCTGACAAAGATAAGGATAAAGACAAAGATGAAGAAGAGGGTCCGAGTGTAGAAGGGACAACCGACGATAAAGATACTGACAAAGATAAGGGTAAAGACAAAGATGAAGAAGAGGGCCCGAGTGTAGAAGGCACAACTGACGATAAAGATACTGACAAAGATAAAGGGGATTCGGGGCCAAGCGTTGAAGGAACCACTACGGACGAGGGAGAATCGGAATCAAGCGGGGGAGGAGAAACTACAGAAGGAGAGGATGAAACTGAATCGGGTGATGAGAGTACTGAGTCGCCGAGTGTCGAACCCACAACACCGAGAAGAAGAGGCGGGGGAAGATCAAGGCGGCGTTAGCGCTGAATGAGTGAAAGTTTTATTTACGATCATTTATCTATTCAAGAATGCATGCTTAATACCGTTTCCAAGGAGTATCACGGACTGAATCATTCTGCCGATCCACCGTGCAAACCGATTATTTTTCGAAGACTTCAGGTATATCTGTTCCATTGTATTATCCTGGGGAAACGCTGTTTCTCTCATAAATTCAAGACGATTACGAATCCCTTTGATGGATAGAAACCATAAAGCAATATAGTATTCAGGTCGATTAAAGCCCTTGATTCTGAGTCTGAGCAGGTATTTTTCTATTGGCCCGAGCTGTTCGAATTTCAATTTTTCCTTGACCCATTCGGGAATATCGAATCCGAGTATCCCTTCTAAAACCGTCAATCCATAATTAACGATTCTTTCCTGCTGCCAATACCGGGCTCTCTTGATGAGCCTATTCCAGCCGTCTGCCTGAGAAACGATACCCTGCAACGATTCATAAAGATCAATCAGCCAAATCATTCGGGCGTAACTGTGTTTTAAGGCGTGCAGAGACAGCAGCACAAAATTGTCGACGGGATCCGGGTTCAATATTCCAGTGGAAGATTTGAATAGGGGCAACGCTCGACTCCAGAGAGCGGATAGATCCATTGGGAAAACGTATCGACGGCTTCTTATCCGATCGATATTTAATATATGGGTATGAACATCCAGCCAGAGACGGTTTTTAATAAGATTATCCGGGTAGACCGGATTGGGGATCTGATAACCGATATCTTGCAACAGGTTGACGACCCGGTCTCGCTCATCCGGTTTCACCAGGATATCCATATCCCCCATGGGTCTTATACCAGGGATGTTGTAAATTTGAATAAGAGAGAGCCCCTGAAGGGCAATGGCTGAAAGTTTGTTCTCTTGCAGATGTTCGGATATGAATCGGGCCTCTCTGATTATTTTAGTTTGATTGCACTGATATCCTAAATGCATATCCCTAAGACAATGCCAGTGTGCTTCAGGAACGCTGACACCGTCTAAACGGCATAGATGGTGATAAAGCAGTCCGTCGACGCCCTTGGATTGAGCGAGAAGCATGAGTTGCTCCCAAGGGACGTCTTGATCGAGGAATTGGAGAATAAATCTTTCTTGATCTGGGTCCGGATGAATCCTCGAGATAACCCGGATAAATCGTACCATATCCTGCCAGTAGATCATTACTATTACTCCGGGAGCCTTCCGCCATCTTCTAAAAATTGTCTCAAGCAAGCGTCAGGGCTGGGGTGATTTTCTTCTCCTACAAGCGTATAGGCCAACGCCGGGCAGTTTCCGGTGCAATGATCGATGTATTCACACCCTTTGCAGAATTCAAAGCTGTCCAGTGATATGAACTGCCGGGCTCTAAGACGGTTGAGTTCAGGGTGATTTAGCCAAACCGATTTAAGGTCATCTCTATTTATTCGACCCAGTTCCATGTGGCTGAGCTGGGTGCAGGGGACCATAACCCCATCGGCCCGAACCCCCATGGTATCGAACGGGCCGTTGCATGCAGAAAGACAACCGCCGCTCGTTTTTTCTGAATTGTCTTCTCCACAGGCTTGCATCATGCTGTTCCAGATGCCTACCTCGGCCAGGGGGCCCGCTGTTGCCGTGATTCGCCCTTTATATTTACGATTCAACTGCTTCAATGTTTTCATGGCCAGGGTGCGGTCTTCGGTTGAAAGCTGAACTTGTTCGGTATTTGATCTGCAGAGCCCTAAATAGCCGGCCGCATTGGTGGAAAAATCTTTAAGACCGATTTCTTCCAGCAGCAACTTCGCAATGGAATCCAGCTCCTTCACATTTTCTTTATGGACGGTCACCCGGACGTTTACGGGGACATCATTGGCTTTCAGGTTGTCAATGCCTTCAATCGCCTTATAGAAATTGCCTTTGCCCCGGAAGGCATCGTGGGTGATGGGGATGGCGCCGTCTATGGAGACTTGAACCCCATCGCACCTGTGGGTTTCGGCTATAAATGCAGCAATATCTTCTGTTATCAAGGTCCCGTTGGTCAGAATCGAGAATCGCATTCGGTTTTCTACAATGCCTTCAAGCAATTTCTTTAGATCGATGCGGCAGAATGGCTCTCCTCCCTGTAAGATGACAGTCATTATCGAACATCGGTTGAGCTCTTTAAAAAAATCAAGCCATTCAATGGTAGGCAGATCGTCATTCACGTCACTCGGACTCGAAAAATGGCTGCAATACGCACATCGAAGATTACATTGGCCGGTAATCGCAATGTCAACGGTCCGAGGTGTTTGCATTACCGGTATTTCCTGATCTTTTTGCTGCATTTATTCGATGAAACCTTTAGCTCTCAGATCGTTCAAGAAGGCTTTCAAATCCTCAAAAACCGATGAAGATACCTCATCGAATTCCCAATTCACCTTATCCATTATTTGATCAATAGAACGCCTTCCATCCAGGCATTTCCAAACAAAGGCTCCCACGGGATTTAGCACGAAGGTATCTCCGGTATCCGGGTCATACAAAAAGGCATGATTCTCAAACTCTTCCCTCAAAACAATAGCCGGATTTACTCTTGGTGTTCCTTTGAGAGATATCTCTTTGAACTTCTTTATGTTCAATTATTCAATCAGTAATTGGCTCTGGATTTCATGTATTGATCTGCGGATGGATAATGATGATATTATTGAATAGGTTATCTGGTGGGCTGGTCTTCAGCGGTCTCATAGTATTCCTGGGCTTCAATTTTGGGCAAAGTGATAACGATTGCCGCTACAAACCAGAAGGGCTCCATGATGCGTACAATGATAAAGGTATTGGCGCCGATGGAGTGAAACAGAAGGCCGATAAAACCGGCCAAAAACCCGATAAC
>CAYSUA010000514.1:0-4572 GCA_964433795.1 uncultured Desulfobacteraceae bacterium
AATTTCGGCCGCCGCTAGACTTTGGCAAACCATATTCGCTTATTTTGGGGTTAGATATCCTTTCATTGGCATATCGCTCTCGGATCCCGCCGCTCCAAATCGCCCCGATGGTTCCTATAAGGACTATAGCCGCCCCTATCATCATCGCAACGTTAGCGTATCCAAAGATGGCATCTGCCGCGGCCTGAGAGAGGTTGAATATAGACATAGCTTTTCTCACCATTTGGGTTAAAGTCTCCGTTACTGGTGGCCCAACATTATAGATTAGATTGAGTCGACATTCTCAAAGCAAATGTTACAAACCCCACTATGTGGCAGGGTTATGATTTCGATGAGACTTTTACGCTCAAATCCAAAAAGTTTTATATTTACGAGCAAATCAGAGCTATCGTGAGTATTAAGCAATAAAGCCTCATTTGAAAAAATTCAACAATTTGTTACTATTTTAATACTTAGGTTGAGTCAACCTATGTATTGTACATCATCAAGTATCCTCTGACCCTGAGTCGTCCAGAGGACTTTTAACCCCTAAACGGTTTTTTGCGGCAACGTGGGTATATATCATTGTCGTTTGAACATTAGAATGTCCCAAGAGCTCCTGTATCGTACTGATATCATATCCCTTTTCTAATAAATGGGTGGCCCCGTCTCCGGCGGGATAAACTGCTGAATGCCTGATGGTGTGGACAGTGACTCGTTTTGCTATACCGGTTTTCCTTGCAGTTGTCCATAGTGTCAACCCGTATATTTGCATCGATAGAAAGGCTAACAGTTCATAACGATGATAACAAGTATCTGCTCAAGTATTTCCATCAAGTCATTTCTAGTATCAGTCATTATTGATTTTGAGCACATTGAACTAGATTGTCGAGTCAATGTGAAGTCAGCTGTGCGTCAACAGTGAAAATGAGAAAAAAACTAGGTCAGGTATTCTGATTAGCTTAACGCACCATTAGCAAAACACCTGATACAGGTCAAGATATATTATGGCAGTTTTGTTGATTCGTTCTATAGTAAAACGGTTATGTGAAAAACTTGAAAAAGACAGGAGCGAATGAGACAGAAAGCCTATGAAACATTGATTGAAATCCTTAAGGGATTTGTATATTTAATGGAATGAACAAAAAAAGAGGTGAAACATGACGGAACCAAAGAGCTATCACATGACGCCCGACGAATTCAGGAAACAGGGTAGGGCGATGGTGGATTGGATAGCAGACTATTATGAGAACATTGAATCCTATCCGGTTCTATCTCAAGTACAGCCCGGGGAGATCCGGCAAACGCTTCCGGAAAGACCTCCTGAACAAGCTGAGCCGTTCGATGTCATCCTGAAGGATATCAATGACAAAATCCTTCCCGGAATCACCCACTGGCAGTCTCCCAATTTTTTTGCGTTTTTTCCTGCAAATATATCCGGACCATCCATATTGGGAGAGCTTTTGTCCGCCGGGTTAGGCGTCCAGGGAATGCTGTGGGCCACGAGTCCTGCCTGTACGGAGCTTGAAACCCATGTACTGGATTGGCTGGTGGATATGCTGGCGCTTCCGGACAAATTCAAATCCAACAATACCGGCGGGGGGGTAATTCAGGATTCCGCTTCAAATGCTTGCCTATGCGCACTGCTCGCAGCTAGGGAGCGGGCCACTCAACATGAAAGCAACGAGAAAGGATGCGACGGTAGATTAACCGCCTACACTTCGAACCAGGCCCATTCGTCAATCGAAAAGGGAGTAAAAATTGTCGGCATGGGTCGGGAAAACATCCGCATGATCGATGTGGATGATTCATTTGCCATGCGTCCGGATGTGCTCAAAGCAAAAATACAAGAAGATCGGAAAGCCGGAAAGATTCCCTGCTTTGTGAGCGTCACGCTGGGAACCACTTCATCAACTGCCATCGATCCGTTGTCTGAAGTCGCTAAAATCTGCAAAGCGGAAGATGTGTGGCTGCATGTGGATGCCGCCATGGGAGGAAGCGCAACCCTGTGTCCTGAATTTAGATACATGCATGAAGGGTTGGAATATGCAGACAGCTATTGCTTCAACCCTCACAAGTGGTTGTTCACCAACTTTGATTGTGACTGTTTTTATGTGGCCGACCGGGCGGCATTGATTCAGGCGTTGAGCATCTTGCCGGAATATCTTCGGAACAAGGCCACTGAATCCGGTGCGGTGATCGACTATCGGGACTGGCAGATACCGCTGGGGCGGCGATTTCGGGCGTTGAAGCTCTGGTTTGTGATTCGGAATTACGGTATCGAAGGGTTGCAATATCATATCCGGCGCCATGTGGAGCTTGCCCGGAACTTTACAAAGTGGGTTGAAGAATCGGATCAATTTGAGGTGACAGCTCCTGTGCCGTTGAATCTGGTCTGTTTCCGGCATGTCGGTGGAGATGAATTCAATCAAAAACTGATGGATCGATTGAACCAGAGCGGGAAGCTGTATTTAACCCATATTTCCTTGAACAATAAAATGACGCTAAGATTTTGTGCGGGGCAGACGTACACGGAAGCAAGGCATGTGGAAGCTGCTTGGAAGCTGATTCAGGAAAAGGCTAAAGAGCTAAAAGCTGAATGCTGAAAGCTAAAAGGGTTTTTTACATTTGGAAACATTGTGGAAATAGAATATATCCTTATTCCCCTGGTCGGATTACTGGCATTCTATCTCAAGGGCATCACGGGTGCCGGGCCGACTGTGGTTATCATTTCTTTTTCTTCGTTGATCATCGACCCGAAATCAACAATCGTGCTCGCATCCTTTGTCAATGTGTTCGGCGGGTTTGCCATGCTCCGGGTGGATCGGGTGGATGTGGGGAAAAAATATTGGATTCCCATAGCACTTGTGATGGCAATAGGTTCTGTAGCGGGTGCTGCATTGCTCAAAGTCATACCCAATAATGGGTTTCAGGTTATTCTGGGAATTGCGTTTGTTTTGACAGGGGTGTGGTTTATCATTCGGATTCCTGAACCAGGGGTTTCAAAATCGGATGCACCTCGTAAAGCCGGCTTGATGGATATGGGAGTCGGCGCTTTTTCCGGTGTATTGGGTGGATTTATCGGCGTTAATGTGCCGCCCCTGGTACTCCATTTCGGTCGGGTGCTGGACAAACGCAACTTGAGACGACTGCTGGTATTAATATATCTGCCGGCGGCCATTTCCCAGACGGCCACATTCATGGTTAACGGCTTGCTCACCCCAAGGGTCGCATTTTTGGGTCTGCTCATTTTGCCCATGATTTTTCTGGGGATATGGCTGGGAAATAAAACCTTTGAGGCTGTTTCGGAAATATGGTTTAGGCGAGTGCTGGGGATGTTGTTGATTGTAATTTCAATCCGATTGATCTTAAGGAGCTTTATGTGAAGTTCGCTGGTTTTTTTCTCACACCCGCTCCTTTTAGTCGCTCGAGCTCGCAGAGTGCGCAAAGGGTGAATTTATTTTGATCGGATTCCTTGCGAAGGAGGAATCCGACCAAGCATCAGCCCGCCTTTGGCGGAATAAGTAATTTGGTCCACATCCATACCTAAGGAAAGAGAAGAACCAACATTATCGCGCCAGCGATGTAGCCGATTGATTTGAATTTCCCTCTCAGAAATTCAAATCAAAAACTCTGAGCCTCCGCGAGCTCTGTGAGAGATAAGGGTGGCAGTTGACTTGAAATTTCTGGAACATTGACATTCTGTTCATAATATTATTATCTGTGTTTATTGCATAAACTTGCCCGCCACAATACTCGAATAGGAGTGGCAGGCGGGTCTGCGTCCCATTAAACAGAAAGTGAACAACCATGAATCTTAAGGAATTTTTAGAAAAAACAGATCCCATCCTTATCGATGGCGCTATGGGAACTCAATTGGCCATTGCCGGTCTCGAGATGGGCGGGCAAATTTGTGTGAGCAATCCGGATGGCGTGCTTGCGGTTCATAAAAGCTATGCTAATTCCGGCTGCCATCTCCTGATTACCAATACGTTGACCATGAACCGGATTTATATCGAATCCCATCTGATCAATGTAGATGTTCGGGAAGTGAATTTGGCCGGTGCAAAACTGGCAAAAGCCGCCGCCACCAATGGACAGTATGTATTGGGAGATATCGGTTCCACCGGTAAGATGCTTGAACCGTATGGCGATCTTAAAGAAGCTGATGCTATTGAAGCGTATAAGGAGCAGGCGAAGTATCTGGCAGAAGGCGGAGTGGACGGTTTCATTATAGAGACCATGATCGATCTGAACGAAATGCTGTGTGCGCTGCGTGCCTGCAAAGCGGTTTCCGATCTGCCCGTGATTGCCTCCATGTCTTATTCTTCTCCAAAAAACGGCGGCCGCACCATTATGGGCAATTTTGCCGAAGATTGTGCCAAGACTCTGACGGAAGAAGGGGCCAGTGTCATCGGTGCCAACTGTGGAGACCTGGACCCTATGGAAATGTCACAAGTTATAACTACCCTGAAAGCTGCATCGGGAGTTCCGATCATTGCTCAGCCCAATGCCGGAAAACCCAAGCTAATCGGAGATGAAACTGTATTCGATATGACTCCGGAGGACTTTGCCTCCGGTGTTACCGAATGT
>CAYSUA010000515.1:0-4556 GCA_964433795.1 uncultured Desulfobacteraceae bacterium
CTTACCGCCACGGAATTTCACCAGATGACCGGAAGAGCCGGACGCAGAGGGAAGGATCAAATCGGTTTTGCTGTAGCCATACCCGGCAAATTTATGGATGTGCGGCTAGTGGCAAAACTTATGGCGTCTCCACCCACCGCCGTGTTCAGTCAAATTAAGATCAATTTTTCCATGGTGTTAAATCTCCTCCTCTCACACACTCCGGAACAAATCGAGGATCTGCTTGAAAAATCGTTTGCAGCCTTTCAGCTTCTTCGACGGAAAAAGCAAAAGCATTTGCTTTCAGGTATCACCGACCGTAAATTCCTCTGGAAGGACTTTAAACGGCACATGCATTTTCTTAAAGAGAAGGGATTCATTAACGACGCTGGAGCACTAACCGATGATGGGAAGTGGGCTTCCGGATTAAGAATCGATCAACCCCTATTGGTAGCCGAAGGGCTGAGGCGGGGGATATTCCCTGAATCCGATCCGGCACTGTTGGCAGCAATATTTGCGGCTTTTGTCAATGATCGGGAATCCGACGATCGAATCCCAAAAAAGGATCTGCCCAAAAAGATTCTGACGGCATTTCTCAAAATGAGGAAAGGACTCAGACCCTTTGCCAAGGATATGTTTCAGAAGCGATTTAATGTGAGCCCATTGTTCATTCGACCGGCGGCTGCCATATATGCCTGGGCCACGGGAAAAGAATGGACGGATGTTTTATCAGTCTTGGAGATGGAGGAAGGGGACTTGGCCATGCTGATACTTCGAACGGCAGATCATTTGCGACATCTTCGGGCCCTCAAAGATACCTTTCCGCAAATCTCCCAAAGCGCCGATCTGGCAATTGACCTCATTCTTAGAGAGCCGGTGGTGTCGTGAGATAATCGGGTAATTGCTCGGAATCGAACGGCAGATGCTGAAAAATGCGGCTTTCAAGATTTTCGGTTTCTCTCCACAACCCATCCAGTCGTTTTCTATTTTCAGGAGTTTTTCCGTATTTTTCGAATATATACGCCTTCCGCTCTTTCAGATCGACCACCTGATCATGAAGCACCCGTTTGTCGGCATAATTTACAATTTCCACTTCCGTGATCGAGTTTGAACCTGAATAGGTGTCCAATCGGACGTGTTGGCGAACAATGTCTCCAACTTCCTGATAGCCCAGACTTTCCATCAGCCTTGCCCCGGTAGCGGCATGATTTTCCCCGGTCTTAAAACTTCGGGTCTTGGTTATATCGTGAAGCAAGGCCGCTGCAATCACCAATTTAAGGTTCGGCTGCCTGCTTTGATGATTCAAATGTTCGGTAATACAGACAGCCACCTGACACACGTGTCTGGAATGCGTGACAATATGTTCCATCATATCCATGCTGCGCATGAGATCCAAACACTTATTTGAAGAAGGAATTTTCATCTGCAATTCTACTGTCCTGTAAGCTCCTAAGCCATGCCTTATGGGGAAGTTATCAAACTTGTCCAACGAACACCAGTGCGGTTTTGAAATAATTTGGACAGAATCCTAATATTTTTAATATATGTGACCGATAATATGTTTTATAGCGGTTCACAAAAGCTCATGGGGTATTCAATGTTTATGAGTGTATCTGGGGCCGGCCGCTTCACTCATATGACAGGTGAACAGGGTTTTCATGATGCAGTCGGACAACATGTACGAAATCAATAATGATCCAAGACTCCTGAATAAATATAGAGATTGCGATGTCTATTATGAGAATGAAGGCCGGTTCGGCTTATATAAGAAAAAGGGCCTCGATTTTGATCCGTATCGAATGAAATTCGGGAAACGTCCTGAACATCTCTATATTTCCATCAATGATAGGGTTACTAAGGTTAAGCAGGAAACCAAGAAGCTCAATTCAAAGCTTGCCAGGAACCTAAGATCCAACCCGGTGAAGGCAAAGGAGAGTTTAAATGAAGTGATCGCCCTCACCCTCTCTGAGCCGAGAAGTGAAGTGCTGGAGGACATGAAGGATACCATCGACATCATCGTGGACGAGTACTTTACCTCGCCTGATGTATTAAAAAATCTCACCAAGGTGTCCGTAAAAGACTTTTCAACCCAGCTTCATCTGACCAATGTCATGCTGTTCTGTTTGGGGTACGCCAGTCATGCCGGATATAATGATGAAGACTTGAAATTATTCGGGCTCACGGGCTTGCTTCATGACGTGGGAAAGGTCGACATCCCGGATGATATCTTAACCGCACCCCGGAGGCTTTCGCATGACGAATTCGAAACGATCAAAAAGCATTCCCGCAAAGGGTGGCGGATGCTTAAAGAGTGCAATTTTGATGAAACGATTCCCCTTTGCGCTCTGGAACATCACGAACGGCTTGACGGTACCGGGTACCCGGAAGGCAAAAAATCTGCGGAGTTAGGGGACTATTCCAAAGCCTTGTCCATCGTGGATGTTTATGAAGCGTTGACCACCTGGCGACCCTACAAAGACCAGATGACGCCGAGGCAGGCTTTAAAGCTCATGGTCAAGGAAGTGGATGAAGACAAATTAGACGGTTACATTTTTAAGGAATTCGTACACAGTGTGGTGGGTCTAACCGAATAAGAATTTTACATTCAGTGTCGAGATATTGATAAAGCCGGCTGGTGATCGTACCAGCCGGCTTCTCATTTTAATACAACTCCGTTGGTTGAAGGATTAACCCTTGGTTTCCTTTACCTTGTCGTTGAGCATCGGAATAAATTCGAGGATGTCGGCGACTACCCCGACATCGGCTGCTTGAAATATAGGCGCCTTTGAGTTTTTATTCACCGCAATCACATACGGGGCTCCTTTGACTCCGCCCATATGCTGAAATGATCCGCTGATTCCCAATGCCAGATACACCTTCGGTTTTACGGTCTGGCCGGAAGTCCCGACCTGCCTGGATTTTTCCATCCATTTAGCATCGACAATGGGTCTGGAACAGGAAACATCGCCTCCCATTGTTTCGGCCAGATCATTTACCATTTCCAAATTTTCTTCGTCTTCGATGCCGCGTCCAACGGAAACGAGAATTTCAGATTTTGTAATGTCCACATCCCCCACTTCCGCTTCCACCGTTTCAAGATAACGGCGGGATTGACCCGGCAGCCCTTCCGGCAAGGCGTCTGCGGTTTTATCCACCACTTGGCCGCTTTCTCCCTTGCTTTCATCGGCTTGAAATACACCCGGCCGGACGGTGATGACCGCGCCCCGGGCAATGTCACAAAGCATGTGGGTGCTCACCTGGCCGCTGTACTCCTCTCGAATCGCTTTCAGTTTTCCGTCTTCCATTCCTTCAAAATTAATCGCGTCCGGTAGAAATGAAGTATCGAGTTTGATGGAGAGGCCCGGCGAAAGGTCCATCCCGAAATGCTCGTGGGGAACCAGCACGATGCTTCCCTGGGGTATGACTCGTGACAGCAGCCCCCGGATAATCTCTGCGTTCGGATATGACAGCGCCTCATCGTCGATTTTCCAGATTTCCGGATAAGAAGCGGAAAGTTCATTGCACGCAGCTTCCAATTCGGAACCCGACCCCATGGCAATGGCGATCACAGACGCATCCGAGGCGATCTTTTTTGCCGCTGATATCAGTTCTAAGGCTGTATCGTCGACCTTACCATCTTGATGTAGAATATACGAAAAAACGGTTTGAGCCATTATTTGATACCTCCTTTGGTTTTTAAGAGTTCGACAAGTTTATCCAGAATTTCATCAATGCCGCCTTCCAGGATTTCAGCACCTTCACCCGGATCGGGAACGAAATAGTCCAGCCGTTTGACTTTTGCACCCGATTCCCCAATGGCTTCCGGCGACAGAGAAAGATCGCCGGTGCCGTGCACCGGTATCTCCATGGATGCAACCTTCCGGATTCCCCGAATACCGACATACCGGGGCTCATTGATACCGGTCTGGATCGAGAGAACGCAGGGAAGGTCGATTTCGTTCATTTCCTGATTTCCGCCGGCGATTTCCCGGCCCACCTTGATCCTGGATTCATCTATGATTTCAATCAGATTCACCAGAGATGCATAAGGCCAGTCGAGTAATGCGGCCAGCATTCCGCCGATTTGACCGGCACCGTCATCCGCCTGGGCGCCGGTAAGGATCAAGTCATATTTGCCCTTTTCCACTTCGCCTTTTATAATCTCTGCAATTCCCCTTCCATCAGATCCGGCAAAGGCTTCATCAGACAGGAGAATACCTTGATCCGCCCCCATGGCCATTTCCCGCCGGACCACTTCTTCGGCATCCTCGTCGCCCACTGAGAGCACCGTAACGGTTCCGCCCACGTTGTCCCGGATCTGAATGGCTTCTTCCACTGCATAATTGTCCCATTCATTGACCGAATAAACCAGATCGTCCCGCTCGATGTCCGTTCCGTCTTTATTGAGCTCGATCTCGTTTTCTGCGGTGTCCGGAACCCGCTTTACACATACCAGAATTTCCATATCGTCCTCCACGTTAATCGTTATTGCTTTGCATTCGATAGGGGCTTCGCCCCATTAGCGCAAAGTCTTTTATAATATCATTTCATATGTCTGTTTCTTCATCTTTTTCCAT
>CAYSUA010000516.1:0-4549 GCA_964433795.1 uncultured Desulfobacteraceae bacterium
CGCTCCCTTATGCACGAGTTTCACACGTCCGCGAATCGGGTTATCTTCAAAGCCGTAAGTGCTTGGCTTGAGATTTCTACATAACCGGAATATTGAATTGCAAACGCAACGTACAAAATATGTAATTTGTCTGTCAAGGCAGCAGAATAAATCTATAAAGAAAGTCGAATCAGGAATCGCTTTGAATGGAACAAATCGGATTTTGATATTACCTTGGAGAGGGTCGAAAAGATATTAGGACAGATGAAGGCGGAGGGCTTTTAAAGATAATTTTTAAATTTTTTCAATCTCTCGCTTCAACTCCTCAAAACACTCCGGGCAGTAGGTTGACGACACCGCCAGTTTCGCCTTTTTCCATATGAATTTCTCAACACCCATCCATTCCCCGGTCCCGGGTTCCCGGCCGCTGTCATCTCTGATCTTTTTGCACACACAACATATGGGTAGAATACCTTCGTATGCCTTTAATCTGCGTTTGAGTTCGAGTTTTTCGGCACAGGATGCAACCCTGAACAGGATTTCCTCAACCTCGGAAGGTTTTAGAAGATAATCATCGGCACCCAGTCTCAACGCTTCAATGGCGGAATGAATATCACCGAAACCGGTGAGAATAATGGACATCATTTCAGGATGGGAAGTTTTTCCCTGTTTTAACACCCCGATTCCGTCTATGGCATCCATAACCAGGTCCGTCATCAAAATGTCGAAGTGTCTCGATTCCAACATTTCAACAGCCGCCTCTCCGTTATCTGCCGTCGTAACCCGATATCCTTCCTTCTCGAGTGCAGGTTTTAGTGCCCTTAGGATCAAGGGATCATCATCCACTAACAAGATTTCATATGTAGTCATGCAGCCCTCCAGGAATTACCCTAACCACGACAAGCCGGTTGGAGCGAATTGGGCTTCGCTTTCAACTTCGACCCAACAAGGCGGAAATCCCGATTTGTCGGGGAAATTCCAAACATGCTCAGGATATTGAAAAAACGATTAAGACTCCAACGGCAGCTTTATGGTAAAAACCGCCCCACTTTCCGGATCATTCTCAGCAACAATGGTTCCATTATGTTCTTCAACAATGCCGTAGCAGATAGAGAGACCGACGCCCAATCCCATTTTCTTTTTAGAGGTGAAAAACGGATCGAATAGATACTGTAAATCTTTTTCCGGTATCCCAGATCCCGTATCAGATATTCTAATACAAATTTGTTCCGATTCAATCTTTGAAGAAATGCGGATCTCTTTATTCGGATTCTCTTCTCGGGGAACCCCGCTCACAGGTTCAATCTGCCCGGACATGCCTTCGATGGCATTATTCACCAGGTTTAAAAACATCTGGTACATTTGTTGTGGCGAGAGGTTTATGTTCGGAATTTCAGGTGAAAGATCCAATTGAACATTAATCCGATTCCGCTTCAGAAGATTCCGGGCCAGCGTCAGGGTTTGACGAATCACCTCGTTAATATTGCTGGGCTGCTTCAATTCCATTCCGGGCCGGTTTAAATCCAGGAGACTTCTTACCGTATCGCGTATGTTTCCGATCGCCTGTTTTAATATGTCAATATTTTCGATCAGATGCGCATCATCCCGATATTGCTTCCCCATGCTCCCCAAAAGAACGCTGATGGCTTGCAGCGGTGAATTAATCTCATGGGCAATGGAAGCAGCCAGTTGTCCTGTGGCAGCTAAACGTTCGGATCTGATGAGCTGTTCATTGGCGTTTCTGAGATCAGCCGTTCTTTCCTCGACTTCTCGTTCTAATTCTGCACGGGCTTCCCTTAGCTCTTCTTCCGCTTCTTTCTGTTTGGCTAGAAGCCTTCTTTGGCTCAGGGCATTCTCGATGGTGTTGATGACCTCTTCGGTTTCAAACGGTTTGCGAATATAGTCGTATGCTCCCTTGCGCAGGGCTTCAACGGCGGTGTCTGTGGATGCATAACCGGTCATCATGACAACAACCGTGTCTATATTATGACGATTGATATGGTCCATCACCTGAAACCCGTCCGAATCGTCCATGACAATGTCGGTTAGAATAAGATCAAAGGGCCTATGAGAAATATTATCAATCGCGGATTTTACGTCATTTGCCGTTTTAATTTGATAATTATGGCGGCTCAGGATCAATTCGAGACTTTTACACATTCGTGGTTCATCATCCACGATTAATATTTTCGGTTTAGAGGGCATAACAGCGGCGACCTCCTGAAAAATTTTCGATCATTTAGATTTTAGGTTTATATCATATTCCGGTTATGCAGAAACCTCAAGTCAAGCATTTGCGGCTTTGAAGATAACCCGCTTCGCGGACGTGTGAAACTCGTGCACGAATCGGATCACCTCCAAAGCCTAACCCGGTAAGTTTAATAAGAGGGGCCGCTGCATCTACGCCCCCCTTATATGCATAACGGCGGGTTTTTAGGCCCACCGCTATGCGTCTTTAGATGTGCTGAACCAAGGGTCTAACCCTCTTGGAGGTACTGGTTCATCAAATAGTCGAATAAAGTCGTTCTGGCAAGACTGAATTATTGGGTATTTTTTGGGTATGTTTTTTACCCATTATTGAATTGACATCAGATGGCTTCTAAGGTTCGCCCGTTTATTGATCAAACCGAGCTTTCTCCTGATATTCTTACGGTGGGATTCAACGGTTCTGGCCGACAGGCTCAATAATTCGGCAATCTCTTTGGTACGTTTTCCATGTTTGATCAGGTCTGAAACCTGTATCTCCGAAGAAGTAAGCTTGCCGTAGCCGCTGGTCAAAAAATTTGAAAATGGTGAAATAATATCATTAAGGTTTGAAACGAGAATGCTCAAATACGCTTTTTGCCTGTCATCCACAGGGGTGTTCTCTAATTTTTCGATATAAGGAAGGACCAACTCCTTTGAGTTGGCGAGAATTCTTTCCTCAAGTTCCGCCTTGTCCTCATCCCGTTTTTTAATCAATACACCAAGTGCCGTATTTACCTCTTCAAGGTTTCTGGTATTTATCTCGAGTTCTTTGGTTCGCTCTTTCACCCTTTCCTCAAGCTCGTCACGGGATTTTTTAAGCGCCGTTTGCATATGTTTGCGTCGGGTGATGTCATGAACGACGGTAACGATCTTCTTAACTTTTTCTTCGGTATAAATCGGAAATTTGCGGGTCTCGGTAACAATCCGCCGGTTATTGACAACATGTACCTCTTCCGTGATCAGCGGCTTTCCGGTTTTGAAAACCTGCTCATATTCTTGACGAACGTTATCATCGAGAAACGGATAGGCTTCAAATATATTGCTGCCGATCACTTCCAGCTGAAGCCCCAGAGCGTTACGCCATTCTTTAAAGACTTCATTTTCAAGAATCAGGCACATGGTTGCATCAACCACATGAATGGCATCCCCCATTGCATCAAGAGTGGACCGATATTCAAGTTCAGAATCGCGTAAAGCCTGCTCCATGGCCTTCTGTTCCGTGATATCTTGGATGATGCCGAAATAGCGCTTTCCTTTTCCCTCCGGGTCCCTTTCAACCGTAATAATCGAATGAACCGTTCTGACGGCTCCGTCCTTTCGGATTATCCTAAATTCCTGCGAAAAAACATCTTGTCCATAAAAATCAGTTTCTCGAACTTTGTCAAATTTCCCGATATCATCGGGATGAACATGACTCCTTACCAAATCAAAAGAAGGCTGCACCTCACCGGGCTCATATCCGAAGACCCTGAATTCCTCTTCCGACCAGTATCTTTCGTCGGTTTCAATATTCCGATCCCAACTTCCCACATGGGCGATCTGTTGAGCCGCATTGAGTCGGGACTCACTCAACCGTATTGCTTTTTCTGCCGACTTGCGTTCGGTCACGTCTCTATCGACACCTCTATAACCCAAAAGATTTCCCTTTGTGTCAAAAAAAGGTACGCCACTGGTTTCTATAGTCACCATCCTTCCGTCTTTATGGATGTTAATATTTTCCAAGTCTTTGAAAGGTGCTTTTGACTCAACAATATCGTTAAAAATCTGTCGCACTCGCTTTGACTCTCCCCTGGCCATGAAATCAAATGGGGTTTTACCGACAACTTCATCGGGCTCGTATCCAAGCATATCTTTAACCACTGGGCTTGTGTAGGTATAGACACCATCTTTATCGACTTCCCATATCCAGTCACTCGTGTTTTCAGTCAAAGCCTTAAATCTCTCCTGGCTTTCCCGGAGTTTCTTTTCGGTCATCTTTCTTTCGGTAATATCTTGAATGGTGGTGGACTCGAGCGGATCTCCAGAGACGCCGGATTGCTCCGATAGCTTTCTTTCGAGGTCTTTAACTCTGAGTTCCAATTCTTCATAGGTCGGTTTGAATGAATCATTCATTCATCTTTATCCGGTTGATACATCAGCTTGAGGACGATGATGAGTCCGGTTATGATGGCCAGCAAAAGGATTATAAAAGTATTGTACTGGCTCGCCGCCAGGTGTTTCAGATCAGCGATATAAAGGATCAGGATCACCAGTATTAATGCGATCCAATTCACTAAGGATTTCATGAAACCACCTCCTTATCCCTCATGAAACGGTAGAATAC
>CAYSUA010000517.1:0-4536 GCA_964433795.1 uncultured Desulfobacteraceae bacterium
AGACTTTATATAATCGATCAGGTAGGCTAGCGTTAGCCCGGTATCAATAATATCTTCTATGATTATGACATGCTTATTCCGAATATCGATCTGCAGCGGTTTTGTTAATCGTATATTCTCTGACGATTGAGCATCACAACCGTAGCTGGAAGCCCCTACAAAATCGATTTCCGCCGGAATGGTCAATTGTCTTACAAGATCAGATAGAAATATGAACGATCCTTTTAAAACACCGATTAAAACAGGATCATTATTCTTGTAATCGCTGGATATCCTATCTGCAATATCCGCCACCAGACAATGGATTTCATCTCTATTTAAGAAAGGCTCAAACTCAGTCATTATTAAGTCAGCAAAGCCTGTCTTTTTACAGGTTTCACTCGAGGTTCGATAAAAACAGACTATAGTGTACTGGACTCTGTGTCAATATATTTGGCACTTTACGCTCAGCACCTTTTTGCTTTTCTATTCAAGTTAAATCGGTATGTTGTCGTTAATCCTTGAATTTGATTTTTACAGACCGGCGGCTGCCAGTTCTTCCACCAGCTTTCTCTGTTCGTCTGTCAATTTCTTAGGCGTGCTGATATGGACATGAATAAAGAGATCTCCCCTGCCTGATCCGCGCATATGCGGCAGCCCTTGACCGGTGATACGCATCTTTGTCTTATGTTTGGTGCTCGGCGGAATTTTCAAACTCAATTCTTTTCCATCCAGGGTGAGGATGTTGATTTGGGTTCCGAGGATGGCTTCACTGACTTTAATTTCACGCGTCATACGCAAATCGTAACTTTCAGCCCGAAACTCGGGATCTTCCAACACCTTGGCTTGAATGAACAAATCCCCCGGAGGGCCTCCATGGGAACTGGGTTCTCCTTTTCCGGCAATTCTGAGTTTTTTACCTGAGATCATCCCTTTCGGGATTTTTACGGTCATTTTTTCCGACCGCCCTTTATGTTGAAAGTTGACCACCTTATTTGTCCCGGTAGCCACCTCTCTGAGTGTTAAAGGGAGTTCATAGACAAGATCAGTTCCTTTGGATTGTGCAGGTTGGCGGGAAAAAGACCCAAAAGGGGAACCCGATCCAAAGGAAAAGCGTTGACCGCCTCCCCGGCCTCCGGAAAAATTCGCCCCACCGATTCCGAATTCTCTAAGGATATCCGAAAAATCGAATCCCCTGAAAATATCTTCCTGGGAAAATCGTTGATGAAACCCGGCTGACCCGAATTGATCGTATTGTTTCCGCTTTTCCTTGTCACTCAAGACCGCATAAGCTTCGCTGATCTGCTTGAACTTTTCTTCAGCAGATTTATCCCCCTTGGTATGATCGGGGTGATATTTCATGGCGAGCTTGCGGTATGCCTTTTTGAGTTCCTCGTCCGAAGCTTTTTTGCTTAATCCAAGGATTTTATAATAATCCTCAGCCATTGAATACGTCTTCCTTTTGTTATCTATTTAAGGTGGAATACCACCCAATTTACTGAAATATCGTTAGATTATAATAAGTTGAAAGTTACGGAGTGTCAAGGTTTGAAGCTTTCAACGCTATCATAAGCACAGAGATGGCAGCCGGAGTAATACCGTCAATGCGGGAGGCTTGTCCGAGGGAGTCGGGTTTGACAGTGGAAAGTTTTTCTTTCAACTCATTGGAGAGCCCGTGGACCGTCATATAATCGAATGCCTCGGGAATTTTTAGTTTTTCAAGGCCCTTGAATTTTTCGATCTCCCGTAATTGCCTCCGGATGTACCCTTCGTACTTAACTTCGATCTCCACCTGTCTGGTCACCCGCCCGTTTACGGGCTCCGGTGGTTCAGACAGAAACCGAACCGCATCATAATTTAATTCCGCCCGCTTCAGGAGCTGATCAAGGGGCATTCCGTTTCGAATCGGTGCGGTACCGCAATCCTGCAAATATTTATTTACACCTTCCGTGGGTTTGATCACATCTCCTTTGATCCTTTTGATTTCAGCATGAATCTCTTTTTTCCGCGCCTTTACATCCTGAACCGTATCATCCGGTATTAAATCCAGTGCATGTCCCTTTTCCATCAATCGCAGGTCTGCATTATCCTCTCTCAACATCAACCGGTATTCAGCTCTTGAAGTAAACATGCGATACGGTTCCCGGGTACCCCGGGTGACAAGATCATCGATCATCACCCCCATATAGGCTTCGGATCGATCCAGTATGAAAGAGGGACGGTTTTGGATCCGGCAGGCAGCGTTAATGCCCGCCCAGAGACCTTGTGCTGCAGCCTCCTCATACCCTGATGTCCCGTTGATCTGGCCGGCCATATACAGGCCGCTGATCCGTTTGGTTTCCAGAGTGGGTTTCAGTTGAATCGGATTCACATAATCGTATTCCATGGCATACGCCGGTCGCATGATCTCTGCGGACTCCAATCCTCTGACGGACCGTACGAATTGTATCTGTATCTCCATGGGAAGACTGTTTCCGAGACCGCTGGCATAGATCTCATCGGTCTGAAGCCCCTCGGGCTCTAAAATGATCTGGTGTCTGTCACGATCCGGAAATCGGACAATCTTGTCTTCGAATGAGGGGCAGTATCTGGCGGAAATTCCCTTGATCATCCCGCCATACAGCGCAGATCGCTCAAGATTTTCTTTAACGATCTCATGCGCCTTTATGTTGGTGTAGCCGATATAACTCGGAACCTGAGGCAGGGAAATGGACTGCGTGGAAAAAGAAAAGGGAGTCGGCTCATCCGAAAGATCCTGGGCATCAAACTGGCTGAAATCGATGCTCGATTTTTTGATTCGGGGAGGCGTTCCGGTTTTCATTCTGCCCAAATCGAAACCGAGTTCTTTCAAATGCTCCGGAAGATTATAAGAAGCAAATTCTCCGGCCCGCCCGGCTTTAAAAGAATTAAACCCGATATGAACCAGTCCGCTTAAAAATGTTCCGGTTGCCAATACGACTGTCTCTGCCTGGTACCCGAATCCGGTATGATCTTCGACGCCTAAAGCCCTCTGCCCTTCTACCACCAGGCGTTCCACCAGGGCCTGCTTTAAATCCAGATTATTCTGTTGTTCAACCGCTTCCTTCATGGCCATATGGTAGCGAGCCTTATCGTTTTGAGTACGGGTGGAGTGAACGGCGGGTCCCTTCTTGGTATTCAAGGTTCTATACTGGATCGCCGTCTTATCGGTGATTCTGGCCATCTCCCCGCCCAAAGCATCTATTTCTTTTACCAGCTGCCCCTTTGCCATGCCTCCGATGGAAGGACTGCACGGCATTGCAGCCACCTTGTCCAGATCGATGGCCATCAGCAGGACCCGGCATCCCATCCGAGCTGCGGCCAGGGCGGCTTCACATCCGGCGTGCCCGGCGCCCACAACGATGACATCATATTCTTTAGTATAAAAACTCATACGAAAATCGGTTCCGGTATGGTAAACTGAAAGACAATAAATTACTTTTATCCTACACTTTTTTTGATTGTATGTATATACTTGGAGGGTGGAGGAGTTTTTCTGAAATATGGAAAAACGGTATAACGATCTTAATTCCTACTTTCGACAGATGTTCGGATGCCGGGTCCAGAAGATCACCGTGGATGCCGGGCTCACCTGCCCCAATCGGGACGGATCGCTGGCCGCCGGAGGATGCATTTACTGCAATTCCCGGGGTTCCGGAACTGGTGCGTATGCAAACGGTCAATCCATTACCGAACAGCTTGTAGAAGGAAAGAAAGCACTGACTAAAAGATATAAGGCGAAAAAATTCATCGCCTACTTTCAATCCTTTTCGAATACATACGCCCCCATAGGCAAATTGAAACAACTGTATGATGAAGCCCTTTCGGTTGAAGATGTGGTCGGGCTTTCCATAGGCACTCGCCCGGACTGCGTGGATACGGATCGTCTGTCTTTAATCGAGGAATACGCGCGGGATTTTCTAATATGGATTGAATACGGTCTCCAGTCGGCCGTGGATAAAACCCTGGTATTCATCAATCGCGGACACCATGTGGATTGCTTTGTAAAGGCGGTTCAGGACACGAAGAACAGGGGAATCAAAATCTGCGTCCATGTCATACTCGGTCTTCCCCATGAAGAACGCACTCATATACTTCAAACCGTAAGAATGCTTGCGGATTTGGAAATAGACGGCGTTAAGCTCCACCTGCTCTACGTGGTCAAAGGGACTCCCATGGAAACACTATTCCGGGAGGGTAAGTACCGCTGTTTGGAACAGCAGGAGTATGTGGATCTTGTCTGCGATTTTTTAGAACGGATTCCTCCCGATGTGGTTATTCAGCGTCTGACCGGCGATCCTCACCGGGAAGAATTGGTTGCCCCTGCCTGGTCTTTACGAAAGACAGAAACCCTCGCCCTCATCAACGACACCCTTGAAAAACGGGATACCCGGCAGGGGGTGTTTTCAAAGATGAACGTCGAACATTGAACGTCCAACGTCGAATGAAAAACAACTCAAGTCACTCGGTCATATGCTTGGCTCACTTTGTTTTAATATCAGAGCCCCATGTCTTCATTAATCAGCATGATTTTGGTTC
>CAYSUA010000518.1:0-4516 GCA_964433795.1 uncultured Desulfobacteraceae bacterium
ACCACAGAAGCAGGACGTTCCACGACTTCTCCTGCTGCGATTTTGTTGGAAAGAACTTCGGGGAGGATTTTTATCATCTGTTTACTTTATAAAACTGTGCCAAAAATTCCGCATCCTTGGGCGACAGATCGAATTTCATACACGCCGATTCGATCAGTTTTGGAATATTCGCTTGAGGATCGGTTTGTCGTTCTTCGGAAATCCATGTCACTGCTTTTCTCAACTCTTCACCTTCGGGTAGAATACTCATAGAGCGCATTCCTTTCAAATCAAAAAACTACAGTTCCGGTTTTCGATTATGATAATCGGTTGTTTTTTCAAAATTGTAGGCCACCTTCAACAACGCCTCTTCGTTAAAATGAGTCGCCATGAGCTGCAGGCCGATGGGAAGGCCGCTTGAAGAAAAGCCGCATGGCACGGACATACCCGGGATTCCTGCCAGGTTGGCGGATAGGGTAAATATGTCCGACAAATACATGGTGAGCGGATCATCAACATTTTCCCCGATCTTGAACGCAGGGGTAGGGGCAATGGGGGATACGATGACATCACAGCTTTCAAACGCGTTTTTAAAATCTTCCAGGATCAGTGATCGGACCTGGGATGCCTTGAGGTAATAGGCGTCGTAATATCCTGCCGACAGTGCATAGGTGCCGAGAATGATCCTACGCTGGACTTCAGGACCGAATCCGACGGATCGGGTCCGCCGGTACATGTCGAGATAATCTTTGGAGTCTGTGTTCCGGATTCCGTATTTGACCCCGTCATATCTCGCCAGATTCGAGCTGGCTTCACACGGAGCGATGATGTAGTAGACGGCGACCACGTATTCGCTGTTGGGAAGAGAGATTTCAATGCTCCTGGCCCCTAAGCTCTCGATGGTTTTTACAGCGTTTGTCACGGATTCAGATACCTGAGGGTCGAGGCCTTTGGTGTCAAAGTATTCCCTGGGTATCCCGATGGTGAGCCCTTCTAACCCTTCTGTTAAAGCCGACTTGAAATCGGGAACGTCCTCGGGAACGGATGTGGAATCTCTCTTATCGTATCCTGAAATCACATTCATCATCAGCGCTGCATCCGAGACCCGCTTGGTAATGGGTCCGATCTGATCGAGGGATGAGGCAAAGGCGACAAGTCCGAACCGGGAGACCCTTCCGTATGTGGGTTTCAATCCGACGACTCCGCAGTGGGAGGCCGGCTGCCGGATGGAACCGCCGGTGTCGGAACCGAGGGCCCCGATACACATATCGGCGGCTACCGCTGCGGCTGATCCTCCGCTGGATCCTCCCGGAATATAATCCGGATTCCACGGATTACGGGTCAGCTTAATGCCGGAATTTTCAGTAGATGACCCCATGGCGAATTCGTCCATATTTGCCTTTCCGATAATAACCGCCCCGGCTTGTTTCAGTTTCGATATCACTGTGGCGTCATATGGGGGGACAAAGTTTTCGAGTATTTTTGATCCGCACGTCGTAACCGTCCCTTCCGTGCACATGACATCTTTTATCGCCATGGGGATGCCGGTTAAAGGGTCGGTGTCACCCCGGCCGATACGCTTATCTGCGTCTTCGGCTTGTCCCATTGCGGTTTCTTTTGAAACCGTAATATATGCCCCGATTTTTTCATCCACCGAATCGATTCGGTCTAAAACGGCACGTGTGAGATTTTTAGAGGAGATTTCTTTTTTTGATAAAAGCGCATGGGCTTCACTGATGGTCATTTCATACAGATGCATCGTTTCAAAGTTTCCTTTTCTGTACATGGATCATTTCGAGTTCCGATTCCTATCCAACAACCTTTGGAACCAGAAAGCTTCCGTCATTTTCATCCTTATCCGGGGCGTTTTTCAATACCGCATCTCTATCAAGGTGTCCGGTTTCTTCGTCTTCTCGAAAGGCGTTGGTTAAAGAGATGGCATGAGAAGTGGGCTTTACGCCCTCTGTGTCCACCTTGTTGAGTGTTTCAACATATTCAAGAATCTTTCCGATCTGGTCGGCAAAACGATCGATATTTTCAGGATCCATTTCAAGTCGTGCTAGGTTTGCCACATAGAGGACTTCGTCTTTGGTGATTTTCATGAAAGCTCCTTCTGTTTCATTCAAACGATCATACCTGGGTCGTTTGGAGTCTCATGCTTTTATCATTTTTCCGATTAATTTAAAACGTTTTCTGAGAAGTGTAAAAGGTAAAATTGGGATCGGCCCGCTCTTTGTCTGGGTAGGGATAAAATGTTTAATCACAAATCGAGGTTTGCCCGGGTTCTCTTTTCCTGGATGCTGTCCTATAAACTCGGATGTTGTCCTGTAAAAAGGACAATCCGAAGATCACAGGAGCTTAACCTCCCCGGCATCTATTCTTTATTGCCTTGATATTATTGCATATTTAAATCTCAAATAAATTGGCACGGTTTCTGCGTTAATAATAGCGCATCCAGGAGGAATTAAGGAGCTTAAATCGGGTCCTATTAGGGCCGCAGTCACATCCACTATTCATGAAATTAAATCGGGAGGGGTATTATTTATGCAGAGGTTAAAGAAACTAACGGTAGGCGCAAAACTGGTTCTCGGGTTTGCGGCAATGATAATTCTCTTAGGCGTAGTCAGTTTCACCGGCTATCGAAGCACCAACACGATCAATCACGATTTAAATGATATTTTCAAGGTCAGACTTCCCAGTATCGATTATTTGCTTGAAGCGGACCGCGATCTGCAGCAGCTGTTGGTGGCGGAACGATCCATGATTTTTTCCAATGCAAAGTCCGACCAATTTAAAGGTTTGGTGGAGGATTATGAAGAAAACTTGAAGCAATCCGAGGATCGATGGAAAAAATATAAAGCTTTGCAAACCACATCAGAAGAGAAAGCCATTACACCGAAATATGAAAAAGCCAAAGAAGAATGGGCAGCGCTTTCACGAAAGGTGGTTCAAGGCCGCATCGATGATTCACGGCAGGGTCGCAGAGAAGCTTTGGATTTAACTTTAGGGCTTGCCAATAAAAAATTTGAAGAAATGCGGGATTATTTGGATCGGTTGACGGGAATCAATCTGGAAATGGCCAAAAACGCCCACCACGAAGCTTCATCCACTTACCGCACGGCCCTCCGTACCCTTTTTATTATATCAGGGAGCGGTTTGCTCTTGGGGATTTTTCTCATGTGGGGCCTCAGTCGGGGTATTACAAGACCGCTTAAAAGAGTGATCGAAGCGCTGACTGAAAGTTCCGCCCAGGTCTCATCTGCATCCGGTCAAGTCAACTCCGCCAGCCAATCCCTGGCGGAAGGTTCATCAGAGCAGGCGGCATCCATCGAAGAGACCTCGTCGTCACTTGAAGAGATGTCTTCCATGACCCGGCAGAACGCAGACAACGCCAACGAAGCGAAGAACAGAATGGCAGAGGCCAGGGAGATCGTAGAAAAGGTCGACAAGCATATGAACGAAATGGCCGAAGCTATTGAAGATATTACAAAGTCCAGTGAAGAAACGGGAAAAATCATCAAAACCATTGATGAAATCGCCTTTCAGACCAACCTTCTGGCTTTGAACGCTGCAGTGGAAGCTGCGCGGGCAGGAGAAGCCGGCGCCGGTTTCGCTGTCGTGGCCGATGAGGTGAGGAACCTGGCCTTGAGAGCTGCAGATGCAGCCAAAAACACCTCTGACCTCATTGAAAATACCATCAAATCAGTAAAAAACGGCAATGAGATCACCCAGTCGACCCAATCGGCCTTTAAAGAGAATATGGAGATCGCGCAGAAGGCCGGTGAATTGGTCGATGAAATCGCAGCCGCTTCAAATGAACAGGCCCAGGGGATTGATCAGGTAAACAAGGCTGTGACAGAAATGGATAAAGTAACGCAGCAAAACGCCGCCAATGCTGAAGAATCAGCATCCGCATCCGAGGAAATGAATGCCCAGGCACAGCAGATGGGAGAAATGGTAATCGACCTGGAGGCATTGGTTGGTGGAGCGGAAAGAAAAGAGACAAGAAATGTATCGAGAAAATCAAGCCGTCCGAAATCTGATGATAGGATTATTAATAAAGAAGTGAAAGAACGACAATCGAAAAAAATACATCCCGATCAAGCCATACCCATGAATGACGGCGATTTTGAAGATTTCTAACCCTTAACCCCAACCCCCCAACATACGGTGGCAGCCGAAAGGCTGCCGCCGTTTACTTTTAAGAACGTTCACCATACCTTTTTTCGCAACTCTTACACTTAAGTTACTGATTTGCCGGAATTTTGACATCTAAACATAAATCCAAGTCTTTCTGTCTGTTATGAACGACAGTGGAATTCACTCCGATAATTTATAACTAACTGTAATTGCTTCTCAATTTCCCCAAAGATGTTATGGCACGATTTCTGCAAAATTTAAGCACGGATACCCATGAAAAAATGACGAGGCTTGGTTGCAAAATAAAAAGCCTCATATTGTTTAAGCTATCTAGTGTCCATTCATAAATCGGTAAAATCGGCATGGGCACTTTCTGGTGTTTCCAATTCACGGATGA
>CAYSUA010000519.1:0-4516 GCA_964433795.1 uncultured Desulfobacteraceae bacterium
TGGCTGAAGCTATTGCCAAAGGAGTCGAAAAGGTCGAAGGCGTAAGCGCAGTTTTGAAGAAGACCGATGAAGTTACAAAGGAAGACTTTGTAAACTCGCAGGGTATAATTGCCGGCTCACCGGTCTATTTTGGATTGATGGCTGCGGAGCTCAAAAAAGTATTCGACGAATTTGTAGGAACGAGAAGAAAAATGGAGGGCAAGATTGGAGCTGCCTTCGCCACATCCGGAGACCCTTCAGGCGGCAAGGAAACCACTATGATGTCAATTATCCAAGCGATGTTGATTTATGGGATGATTGTGGTTGGAGATCCCTTGTCGGCTACGGGTCATTTCGGGGTCTCCTGTGTTGGAGCACCGGATAAAGAGGTAAAAGATAACGGTATGAAGCTTGGTCAAAGGGTCGCAGAATTAGCGAAGAGATTACATCTTTGAAGATCATTCAAACCCCGGCGGCGGAAGGAAGCCTTGAAATTCTCGCTCAAGCAGGCGTGCAAAGTGTATGCAGGTATAGTCGCCGTATTGGGGTCCCACGATTTGAATACCGACGGGCAATCCATCGCTCGCAATGCCGGCCGGTGCCACCGTCGAAGGCAAATACACGTTGCACGAATAACCCGCCCAGAACATCTGGGTCGTCGAGGGTTGCGGCGCACCGTTGACCATGACCATGCGCTCCCAACGCTCGCCTTTCTGGTTATGCGGGAAAGCCGTGGTCGTTGCAACCGGACATAAGAGCAGGTCGTACTTTTTAAAAAACTCCGCCCACGCAAAACGCATACGGTGACGCTCTTGATTCAAGTAAAGCCAGTCCCTGTGATACATTGTCTGGGCCAGGAGCATTTGCGCACGGTAGCTCTCATCGTCGGGCTTTAATCTCCGGGATGCCCGCAGGTTTTTTTGAAACTCCTCTGCGGTTTGACGCCCTGATGTTGCCGCACGCAGCAGCTGAATATAATTGCGATGTGCCGAACGCGAATCAATATCCGGCCGGGCGTTTTGACTGACCTTCACCTTATTCTTCATAAGGAAATCAACCACGGCACGTATTCTTTTCTGCACGTCTTGATCGACTTCGGCCTCAGGGTCGGAATAGAGGACGGCGACTTTATATTCCCGAAGTCTCTTTTGCTTCGGCTTCGGCAGCCGTAATTGCCAACCGGCACCATCGATATGGTCCGGCCCTGACATGACATCCAGTGCCAGTGCCAGATCAGCGGCACTTCGTGCCATGGGCCCGATCGCTGAGATGTCGGATACGGCAACCACACCCGGAAGTGCCTGACCCCGGGGTGTGACAACACCGTACGTCGGTTTGTGCCCGTACACACCGCAGTAATGTGCCGGGTTTCGAATCGAGGCGCCGATGTCGCTGCCGGCCTCAAGGCCGGTTAATCCGGCAGCCAGCGCTGCCGCAGATCCCCCCGATGATCCGCCGGGCACCCGGGTGACATCCCAGGGGTTGTTGGTGGTACCGTATATCTCATTAAATGATTGCCAATCTGCAAGATAGAGCGGAACGTTTGTCTTACCAAAAAGAACCGCCCCAGCCGATAGGAAACGATCCACGGCAATCGCATTACTTTTGGGATAGTTATCCCGAAGGTGAGGCAGCCCCCATGTGGTGGGCATTCCCACCACATCATAGGATTCCTTGATGGTCATGGGTACACCATGCAACTGTCCCCACACGTTGCCGTTGGCAAGTGCCCTGTCGGCCGCCTTGGCTCGTTTTCGGGCTTCGTCGATATTCATAAAAATAATTGCGTTGATTCCGGAATTGTGCCGTTCGATGCGCTCCAAATAAATATCCAGCAGTTCGAGGCACCCCACTTTTTTCCTTCGGATCAGCGAAGCGAGTTGTTTTGCAGAACGAAATGGGATTTCATGCATAATGTTCTCCCTAATCGAATTATTTATGGGTTCGTTTCACAGGTTTGAAATCGATAGGTATCAATATTTCTTTCGATTTACAATGCTCAGGATAGACCAATCTTCAGTCAGCCGTTTGGTTGGACGGGGCGAAAACTTGTCAATGACATGAAACTAACTCTGCTCGAATTTTAATGCATTAATGCAAGATCCTAATTCACACACGCCGGACTATCGGGGCGTAAGTGTCGCCAGCGGTTCTCTGGGGGCAAGCTCTCCCATCTCGACCCTTGAAACCGAGCCGCTCTCACCGGGAATGAAGATCGTCATGGGCGAATCGAGGACAGGCCATCTGCCTTTGAGAAAATTGACAGGCTCTTCCCCTTTGAATCCCAAGTAACTGTATTTGTGGTAATGGGGGAGTTTGCGCCCCAGCCCGGGTACGGCTCGGGGTATGTCTGCGGCAACCCATGTCAGGGCCATATCCTTGTTTCGGGGGTGTCTGGCTGTGAATACGAGGGAGTGTTTATTACGCTCAAGATCCGTTTCACCGATCTTTGCCCCCTTCCGGTCTATTTTCACATCATAGGCTGAAAGGGCAGACGCAATCTCATCCAGAAAACTATTATCCCAGCCGAAAAGGGCGACGGCACGATCCGAAGGGAGTTTTTCCACATCCGTATCGAGCTTTACATCCACCTTGTCCGGCCCCGACCGGCTCCATGAACGGGCAAGTTCACGGTAGGACCGGCGCATGGTTTCGTCGGGGGAAGCCCCGGGAAGAAGGATGAGCACTTTGTTCGCACCGAAGGCCTGCGTCAAGGCCGGGGGGATTTCCTCTCGATCGAGCTTGCGAAATAGATCGAACTCGGGGTCTACATCAATTCTTAATGGCCTTGAAGGCAACCGCGTTTTCCATTCGAGTCGTTTTCCCTCCATCGTCACCTGGAATTGGAAGGCACGGGGTTTGCCTTCAAGGGTCAGAGCAACGGGAATACGGAGATGAAAAGCCTCCCCTGACTGAACCTGTTCGAAAAGTGCCGTGAGCAGATAATCCGATCCTTCTACCCGGGCCCGTGCGTGTCTCACTATTATTTTCGGGGCCCCCGCCTTTTTTATCCACTGACTGAACTCCACACTCAAATCCAATCCCGCCACCTTTTCAAAGCTTTGCTGCAGGTCGTTGAAGGAGGCAAACCGGAACCGGTTCTCCCTGTAAAAATCCCGAAGACCTCGTACGAATACTTTATCCGACAGCCTAAGCCGAATCATGTGAAAGAACATCAAGGCCTTTCCGTAACCCACCGCTTCCGTGGAAGTACTGTGGCGGGCCTTAAACTCAGTCAAGGGAAAGTCCTTGGCTTTAGACACATAGTCCGTATATTTTTGGAGAACGGTCAGACGGTGTTTAGCCCCGCGACTCTGCTGTTCCTTGATGAGATGATCGGCAAGGTAGGCCGTCAACCCCTCTGTCCAGTTGCCTTGCTTATACTCCGGAAAGACGCTGTTTCCCCACCAGTTGTGAAGGATCTCATGGGGATAGGAAGAATGGAGGATAAAAGGGAAGCGGATGACCTTCGGTCCCAGGAGGGTAAAAGAGGGCATTCCGAAACCCGTCTCCCAGAAGTTCTCCACAAGGGCGAATTTAGTGTAGGGATAGGGACCGATGAGTTGCTCATACATGGCCAGGTATCGAACGGTTGCAGTAAGATATCTTTTGGCAAGCTTATCGTCCGGCGTGCGTAAAAAAACCTTGGCCTTAATTCGCCTGTCCCCGGGGTGGCTGTATTCCGTAAACCGCGCAGCAATAAGATAGATCTCTTCCTGGGGATCGCCTGATTCCCAACGGACGTGCTTTACAGCTTCCGTCCGGGTATGAAGCGTGCGCGCTCCCTGGCTGATGACATCCCAGTCCGAGGGGACTTTTACCTGGAGTTTGAAAGTGATTAAGCCGTTACCAAAATCAGGGTACCAGCCGGAGCCGCCCGAAAGATATACCCCTTCTTCTGAAATGATGCCCATGGTGGATCTGATGCCCCGGGCATATTTTTTCCCCGAATCATTCAGGGGATGATGGATGCGGCCGCCGTATCGCAGCACAAAGGTCCTTTTGTCCGGGGGAAGGGTGACCTTGAAAGATTCTATGGGAGTGTTCCCTGCATTTCGGGATTCAGCGACTATGCTCACTCCAGGAGTCGTCGAAACAGGGAAAAGTCCTTGGTGAAGGAAAAATTGCAGCTCCGATGGATGACCTTCGGGTATGGTAATTCTATCTTCGGCCCTGAGGTGATACGCCTTCAGAGAAAGCTCCACCCGCAGGTCGTGATGGATCGTGCGGTCAATCGATCTTTGTGCGCCGAGCACAGAAGGGGAAATCGTTTGGGCCATAAAAAAAATGAAGGCACTTAAAAAGTATTTCATGATACCCCGGAAACGAACCATCCGATTTAAGGTGAGTGTTGCTCGGATCGAGTCAAAACGATTGATGAGAAGCCCCTATTCATAGTAAGACCTAAACTGATCGGTTCTGGGTTCAGGGTTCAGCGTTCAGCGTTCTGGGTTGAAAGACTCTAATCAGCCATTATCAAATGATTTTTGTCTTCAATTTGGCTCCAAGACCGTCTCACCCAACGGGTAATCGTGAC
>CAYSUA010000520.1:0-4506 GCA_964433795.1 uncultured Desulfobacteraceae bacterium
AAAATCGGGAATTCTAATTGTCGTCAGGTGGGAATTCTAATTGTCGCTCATCACACCATCGTAAGGAATTAGCAACTGACTGGGTTTTATATCTTCCATTTCAGCTAATTCCCTAAGATCGGATCTTGAGACTGTTGCATGGTCAAGAGCTTCCATGTGTGTGGCCACGACGACAGCTTTAGGGGCAGCACGGCAAACTGCGATAGTTTGCACAGCATCCATGACAATCAATATATTGTTACCCCACACAGCTCCACAGGAATGTGTGATGATAATGTCTGGCTGAATTTGTGCAATAACATCATTAACAGCTTCACACCAAATGGTATCTCCGGCCCAATATACTGTGGGTTCATTTTCAGACCGTAAAACAAATCCAGAGGTATTGCCCATTTCTTTCAACACACCACCTGTTCCATTTTGGGCCGGAGTACGGATAATTGTAATCCCCTCCCAATTGAATGATTGGTTCACAGGGATGACATTGCGAAATCCTGTCGCTTTAATTTCAGATTCATCTCCAGGTTGACAGAAAAGAGGTATACTCTTCGATAGCAACCTTTGTGCTGTTGGATCAAAGTGATCTGAATGAATATGTGAAATAAGAGCCATCTCAACACCTTCAATGACGTCGTGTTCACTGCATGGTAAATCGACCACTGGGTTTGGAGAAATCCCTTTATTTGAAGGCATTGTATGTTTGCCGGCAAGATATGGGTCAGTAATAAATATCTTTCCAGAATAAGTAATTCGTAATGTAGCGTTACGTATCTGTTGGATTTGCATGATCTCATGATTCCTTTTTGAAATGTCATTACTCATTCAAGGGCATAACGCCCAGCTTGAGAGGTGCGCATAAAGCTCAGCTGAAAGAGCACCCTTCTCAAACCTGTTGTTCGGCTTTTTCAGGATGCCACTTCATGTGTAGTTTTCTGTGAGTAACTGCGCAATCGCGGAGATAAAGATTGATTAGACTCTGGTATGGGATACCGATTTCCTCCGACATGGACTTGAAATATGAAACAGTATCACGGTCCAGTCGCATAGTTACAGGTTGTTTTAGATATTTTATATAAGGATTTTTACGTCCCTTCATTTTTGAAAAATCGTAATGTTCTCTCATCGTCTATTCCTCCAATATTCATGTTCTTCATCCCCATCCGCTTTTCTGGCAGAGATGATTCTAATAACTGTATCAGTTTCCCGAAAACAGTGACAGACGACAAGAACCCTAAGTTTAAAACTTATACCAAGTAGTATAAAACGATCTTCTTCGTCTGAATGGTCGGGATCAAAGAATTGAATGGCATTTTCGTCATAAAAGGCTGAGCGGGCTTCTTCGAATGAAATGCCATGCTTTCTTACATTAGCCTTTTCCTTTCGCTTGTCCCATTCAAATTTCAATTCATTCATATGTACATTGTACTTATAATGACAACGATGTCAAGTTTAAGTTTGAGCCGAACGCTGCCGCTCTACGGTGCGGGAACCGAGGGTGAATGGGGGTCAGGCTACGCTATCCATCTGATATTTATGGGTTAAGTTCTCTATCACCAGTGTTTTTAGCTCCTAAAACTCTATTTTCAGGCGTAAAATTTTCCGTCCCTGGTAGAGAGTTCTCCATTACTAAATAAGATTTAAAATATCCCTCTTAAAAAATAATCAATTGACGCCAGGAATATAATTAAAGCATAAAAGAAAGATCGTACCTATAGATCCAGAGCTGCAGCTCTGGTGCTCATGGTTTTGAAGAAAAGGAGGGATCATGAAAAGGTTATCCAGTTTTACCGCATGGATCGTTCTTATCCTTTTTGTTTTCAACGCCTGTGCTGTTGCGCCGAAGCACCCTGCACTAAAAGATGCTAAAGTACAGGATCTCATCCCCCTTCGCCACTTTTTCATCAACAAAGAGACAACGTTCGGCTTCAAGGTTTCTCCGGATGGAAAAAAACTCGGATGGATCGCGGTTGAAAATCGCCGTCTCACGATCCATCTGAAAACAATCGGGGAAAAAAATGTCAAAACCGTTCGCAATGCCGGATCCAGAAATATCTATGGATTTGCCTGGTCTTCGAACAGCCGCCGGATACTATTCCGGCAGGATTTGAATGGAGATGAGAACTATCACATCTATATGGTGGATTCGGAAAATCCCGAACAGAAACCGGTCGATCTGACCCCTTACAAAGATACACGTGCCAGGATCCATCAAATCATCCGAAACGATCCGGTCAACATACTGGTTGCCCACAACAGTCGTGATAAACGCCTGTTTGATCTCTACCGGATCAATCTGACAACCCTTGAACAGTCTCTTGTTGCACAGAATCCGGGCAAGGTCATGGGGTGGACGACAGACGATGACGGTAATCTGAAGGCTCGATACCGGAGGAGTGCAAATCGAAAACGCGTGGTTGAAATGTTTCAACCGGAAACCGACACATGGAAATATTTCTTAACGTTGAATTTCGAAGATCGTCTTAAAATTCTCAACTTTCCAGCGGGCAAGCAGGAGATTTGGGCGCTGTCAAACCGGGGGAGAGACCGCATCAGTTTGATCCGGCTGAATCTGAAAAACGGTGAAGAAAAGCTTGTCTACGAGGATTCGGAAGGCGATGTCGGTTATGTTGTAATGAGCCAAATTACCAAAGCCCCGCTAATTGCTGCATCCTTTCCGGATTATCCCAAGCTTCATTTTTTTGAACCGACAGTTGAAGCCGACGTCATGGTTTTAAGAGACCAGACACCGATGGGGATCAGGATACAGAGCGCAGATCATGATGAGCGCATCGTCACGGTGGCCACCTATACGGATAAAGGGAGTTCACATCATCTGTACTTTCGGGATACCCGAAAAAAGGTGCTCCTGAGTAGAGATCCCATATTTCGATACCGCGATGTATTGGCAACCATGAAACCGATCTCCTACAAAAGCCGGGACGGTCTCAAATTTAACGGATATCTCACCACCCCGAACGGCACTTTCGGCAAGCCTGTCCCCATGGTGCTGTTTGTACACGGCGGTCCCTGGGCGAGGGACTACTGGGGCTACCGGTCAACGGTACAGTTTCTTGCCAATCGGGGGTATGCCGTACTTCAGATCAACTACCGGGGATCAACCGGTTATGGGCGCATCTTCAAAGAGGCCGCCAAGGGAGAGTTTGCTGGTAAGATGCACACCGATCTTATCGATGGCGTTCGATGGGCCATTTCGCAAGGCATTGCGGATCCGGACAAAATTGCCATATACGGCCACAGCTTCGGTGGTTACGCAGCTTTGGTCGGACTCACCTTTACACCGAATGTGTTTGCCTGTGGTGTGGACGTGGTCGGAATCTCAAACCTGATCTCATTTCTAAAGGCGGTACCGAAGTACTGGAAAATCTGGATGCCATATTGGTATCGATATGTCGGGAATCCGAATAAACCGGCAGATCGTCGCAAAATGAAATCCAAGTCTCCCCTATTTCACATTGACCGGATCAAACGGCCACTGCTCATTGTCCAGGGCGAAAATGACCCGAGAGTAAAGCGGCAGGAATCCGATCAGATTGTGGCGGCGTTGAATAAAGCAGGCAAAACGGTGGAATATATCCTTTTTGAGGATGAGGGACACAGCATCAGAAATTGGCAGAATCGGCTGATCTTCTATCGGCGGCTTGAAGACTTTTTTGCCGAACATCTTGGAGGCATGAGCGCCGGATTTGATCTTTATGAGCTGGGAATTTCTAGAAAAAATAGATAATTCAAGTCTTATGAACGCCTACCCCCCCTATTCTTACCCGGCAGTGCGATCTACTGAACTTGGATGCGAATGACGGTTCCAGGGTCGGTGTTGGCGTGCAGGAAATACCACCCTCTCAAGGACGCAGTCCAAGCTAACACGTGGATGGTGCTCGCCCTCCCGGCGTTACCCCGCGCCGTGCCTGGTGAATTTCCCGCGTGTTTGAGCCATGCTCCGTTCGTATCGTAAACAACGACTCCCGCCAGGCCTCCCTGAGGGGGGCTTCGAAGCTTGACGCGCAGTTGCTGGCCTGTTCGAAGAAACAGTTTGTAATACAGCAAACAACCCTTTTCATCTGCGCACTTATAAAATCCGGGCGATATCTCCGGTGCAGTCTCATACCTATCTCCGCCGATGGGCAGTTGCTCGCTATCACCGATCAAATCGGTTTCGCCTTCTGCATCTGGAATGCCACGTGGAGCACCAGTGCTCTCCAATCGGGCTAGGGCAAGCCTGTCGCCGGCTTTACGTGCAGCCGTCACTGCCACTTCCCACGCCTCAGACTCTTTCACGAAATCGCGCTTCTGTCGATAAAGGTAGGTGAGCATCTCTTGGGCAGTCAACGTCGGAATCGCTCGGATCGATTCCTGTAAGGATGCGATCGCGCCATCGAAATCGCGTTCGTTGATCCGATTCATTGCCAAGTTGTATTGAGCTTCGGCGCGGATCTTCTGCGCTTCGGACTTATTCCCTTTGGCCAGCTCGCGCCTCAAATCACCTAT
>CAYSUA010000521.1:0-4503 GCA_964433795.1 uncultured Desulfobacteraceae bacterium
AAGTGCTCGACCGTGCCTTTGGTGCCGCCGGCTTCAACGTAATCCCCGACCCGAAACGCATCGTCAATGAGAAAGAAAATACCGGATATGATGTCTTTTACCAGCGTCTGGGCGCCAAACCCGATGGCAAGGCCGATCACACCCGCACCGGCGATAAGGGGTCCGATATCAATACCGACGGATGAAAGGATAATAAGAGAAACCATCACAAACATCACGGTCAGCGCAAATTTGCGCAAAAGCAGTAGCAGCGTTACATTCCGGGAACCTCCGGCACCCCCTTCTTCTGCATCTTCATCCTCATCCGGTCCCTCTTCTTTGAGTTTCTGATCGATTCTTGCCTTGATAAACTGCCAGGCAATAAAGCCAAGCAGCACTATCACTACAATACTCAAGGCACTGCGTGTAAAGATACGGCCGATCGAAATATCAATGCCCCACAGGCGGAGAGATATAAAGAAAAGAAATGCCACCAAAAAAATACGGAAAAAGCGTCGAATCAGCGGGACGTAATGCACGATATCCATTTTGCCGGCGGCTTCCTTCTGCTTATCGGATTCCGATAGCGCGTCGCCGCTCAAGTCGATCATTTCACGGGATTCACCCGAGGCAATTTTTAATAAACGCTGGCCCCACTGATCCACTCCGATAACAATGGGAATCAGAAAGATACTGATGATAAGAGTCACCACATTCACATTTTCCTCGTTAAGCGCTTTTACTATCCAGATTCCGCCTGCCATCAACACGCATAGTATGGCAAAATAATGCCAGTTTTTAGCAAATGCTGCTCGCAGTAGAAGACCGCCCGATCCCGGTTCAGTTTCCTCATTCCAGATTGCCTGGCACACCCGTTTGCGGCTCTGCCAGATCATGATAATCAGCGCCAGGATAACAACAGTTCCTTCCGAGCTGAACATCATCAGATACAACTGACTACTCACGTCCAACTGTCTAATAATGTCACTAATGCCGGCAAAGAAGCCGACAATAAATATGATGCGAAGAATCCATTTATACAGAAAAGACGCACTCTGATCCTCCATGGGAAATAATCTCAATGAGGCGGCTTCGGGGGAAAATATGACCCTAGCCCCAAAGGCAAAAACCAGAAGATAGTAGCTGAGCAGAATATAGACGGAAGCAATGGTATAGCTCGGTTTTCCCTCCTCGTAGGCCACAACGAATATAATAAACGTGGCCAGAACGTAGACCACGACCCCCAGGGCATCCAGCAGTATACGCGAAAGAACCCGACCTAAAAATTGCAATTTGCCCAATCGTGCGGCATGCAGCAAGTTTTCCCGAAGATCTGATGTGGAACGCACAAACAACATGCGAAGCAATAGCCCCATGGCAATCATTGCGGCAACGCCTGCCAGGATCAAGAGAAGATGTAACGCACCCTTCCCACCTGACAATTTCGCTTCCGTATCGCTCCATTGGAAGGCGTCGCTTTTCTCTTCCGATCCGGAAAAAATGCTGCCGACTCGCGTGACGACGGCCGATGCGCCCTGTGCAGCCCCGTAAAACGTTTCGCTGACCTCGCCCATTGGGCGTGTTGCTCTCCTCGCCTGGGCTGAAGCGGATTGCACCGTGGACTCCTGTTTCAATTTTTGAGCATAGGCCTGCCGGACCTGCTCATCGCTCATGCCGGCGATATGAGAATCGACGTTTTCAGGGGCCAGCGGCGGCGTCTGGACGCTTTCGGCTTCTTTCTTTCTGGTTTCGCCTTTCTGGGCGAAAGAGGGGCCACACAGGCCGCTGATCATCAGAAATGTCAATGTTGTGAAGAGTATTTTTTTCATTTTACCTCTCCTCCACTTGCTACACCCGGTATCTCGTCGGGCCCATACCATACTTTCGTTCTACCGGCCGATGATGCTGTTCCCCATCCTTGAACGCTACGATTCTTAAAAACGTAAAGACGGAATTTTATTTTAACCCGACATCCTTGATCCCCTGCTTGCAACGGTCGCTGACCTTGCTGTCGTTTTCCTCAAGGCATTTGAGCAGTCGCCCCTCGCCGGCCGGAACCCCACTGCAAAGGCTCTTCAGGTCGTCCCGACATTCGTTAACCACATAGCTGAGCGCAGCCACCGCCCGCTCCAGTTGAACAGCGGCATCGTAGAGGGCGTACTCACACTTGCCGGACAGCTTGTCGTTTCGTGCGTAAAGGCACGCCAATACCCGCCCCTGCCCTGGAGTCACATCCTTGCAATAGGTTTCAAGTTCTTTTTGGCATCCATTAACGACAGTCTGAACCAGATTATCTCCGGCCAGGGCCGGAACCGTTGTGAAAAAAAGTACCGTGACAGCCAATAATACGAGACATAACTTTTTCATAAATTCCTCTCCTTTCTCTCTTTAGGATTAATTGATTGAACTTAGTTGGGTCGTACCTTTACCAACGCCGCGCGCAGCTTGTCGATATAATCCGTCGAAAATGTCCAGATCGGCCGGCCCTCTGTCTGTTCCAGACCCCGTTCTTCCGGTTTGAGATCGAACATCAACGTCGCCAGAATATCACTGCTGGTCGAGGGGCTTTGCCGAAAATAGGCGTGGCCGTTGCCGGTGTCGGCACCCTGAGTGTCGGTGGCATTGACAATGATCAGTTTGCTGTTCTGCCAGAGGTAGTTGGTCGCATCTTCAGACAGATCTACGCTCACTATCTGCCCGAGTCGATGGCGCCCGAACACCCACTTGGACATACCCAGGGCCTTATCTTTTGCAGAGGCATAGATGGTTAAGTTATCGGCGACGTCGAGCATGCCGTCCACCAGGTAAGAACCAAAAAGATGCAGGCCGATGTCACTGCCGGTAAGGATCACGTGACCGATGCGCAAATCCTTTGCTGAATCGTTGCAACCCGGTCCCGCATACATCAACGCCAGCTGATCCAAAGCCTGCGCTACCACACGCGTTCCCGCACTGTAGCCGATAATATGGATCCGCCGAGCATCGGTTTTTTCGGCCAGGTATTGGATCAGGATTCGCAGACTCCCGGCCGACAAGGAGGCCGTCTCCAGATCCGAAAAGTAGGCCAGGGTGCTCGGTGTGGACGGCCAGGCAAAGGCAATAAAAACGCCTTCATAGCCGAGAAAATGCCACAGCTCCGAAGCCACCAGCAGTGGATTTTCAAACACCACTTTATACCCGTGTACGTATATAAAAACGTCCTTTCGCTTTGAAATGGCCAGCTTGGCATTGACCTTGGCAACGAACTGCTCGCCCGGCTGCTGCCGCTGATCCGTATCCACCAGGCTTTCGGTTAACACATTGATGCTGCGGTCCAGAATCCCGACCTCCTGGACACCGCTCACCTTGAGTGGATAATCTTCGGGCCGCTTCTTAAGCAATGAGATGCGTCTGGCCTCTTCCCAGGTCATTCCCTCCTTGCCCACTGTAACCTGAGCGACCCCAAGGCGCAGCACATGCCCGCGATCATCCAGATAATATCGCCCCTCTTCTCGGGCCGGTTCGCGGTCGGTGGCATAGAGAATCCCGCCGTAGGGGATATCTTTGATGGGATCGCGGTCCGTAAACGGGTCCCAATCCCCCTGGTCGAAGACATCCGGAGCGGGCATCAGCATGATTTGGTTTTTCGGTTGGGATGCGCAGCCGCTGAGGGCCAGCACAACCATAAGCACCATCAGATAGCCCAGTTGAGCTGTTTTCAGTTCTTTTTTCATGCGGGAAATCCTTTCTTGACAACACAAGAGTGATGCACTATCATCAAGCATCTGATGCAAAATAATGCAATCCGCAAAAGGGACCAAAGAACCATGCGCACCACCCTCAATATTGAAGAAGATGTCCTTCTGGCTGCCAAGGAAATAGCACGCCAACGAGCAGTGACCGTCGGTAAAGTAATGTCAGACCTGGCGCGACAATCATTAACCCGAAAATCCTCTGTGTCAGAAAAGAATGACCTGCCGCTCTTTCCCGTTCAATCGAATACCGGTGCAGTCACTTTAGAGCTCGTCAATCGCCTGCGAGACGAAGTATCGTGACAACAACCTATCTTCTGGATATCAACTTGCTGCTTGCCCTAACGGATCCGATGCATGTCCATCATGAACCGGCACATCACTGGTTTGCCGGAGCTGGAGAACAGGCATGGGCGACATGTCCGCTTACGGAAAACGGCTTTGTTCGTATTGCCAGTCATCCGAAATACCCGAACCGCCCGGGAGACGTCTCTGCCATGCTTTCGATTCTTCGCCGGCTCTGCGAATCCCCCGGACACTGTTTTTGGCCAGAAGATCTCAGTATTTTGGAAATCCTTGAACCTGCTGCACTCATTACCCACGCTCAAATCACGGACGTCTATCTCTTGGGCCTGGCTGTGCACCACAAGGGCAAATTGGCAACCCTGGATCAACGGATACCGGTGGACGCAGTCCGTGGAGGTCGCCAGACGCTTGAGCTCGTCATCTGCTAAACCTCATATTTTAGTAGTTATTAGTTTATTGAAATAAGTACACAAAAGCGGAATACCTG
>CAYSUA010000522.1:0-4489 GCA_964433795.1 uncultured Desulfobacteraceae bacterium
GTTCTGGCCGGGGTGATACAATCGGTAGGCAAAGGCAACTTGCGCGGGATACGGCATCTTATAAAAACATGGCCGACACCTATTCGAGGGGCGGTCTGCGTTGAAGGGGTGGAACTGGGTCGGCTCAATTACTACACGGAAGGTATGACCCGGTGTGAAATCAAGTGTGATATCACCTCTGCAAACGGGAGGGGAGATCACTTCAAACCGAATCCCATTTTGATTCTAAACGATGTGATCAATCAGGTCTTAAAGCTGCGATTGCCTCAGCGACCCCGTACCCGAATCGTTTTCGGGCAGATCAGAGGCGGTGTCAGTTACGGAAAGATCCCCCAGGATGCAAGTCTCGGATTCGAAATTCGAAGTGATTCGGACAGGATGGTAAAAGCGGTTTTCAACGATATCAAGGACATCACAGACGGCATCAGTCATGAGCATGATGTGGATCTGAAGGTCACGACCCTAGCCAATGCGAATGCTTCCAGACTCAATTTTAATCATCCTTTGGTTAAAAGTGCAGGAGCGGTGATGAAAACACTGGGGTTGAAGCCGGTGAGTGATGCGAGCGAATCCGAACTATCCATATTTCTCTCAAAAAAAATTCCGGCGGTCACCCTGGGGATCACCCGAGGCAAAAATCAATTCCTTATGAATGCTTCAATGAAAATCAATCCCATGTTTAAGGGAATTGCCCAGGTCATCGGCGTTTTAATGGCCATCGACAGCGGAATCTGCGATGAACGATAATTGGCTCATATCCAATACCTTTCATTATTCCAAATTCAAGGATCTCAGTCGCCTGGCGGCGGCAAAGGAGCGAAAGAACCTTTCCATCTCCCTGTGTCTCCCGACTTTGAATGAGGAAAAAACCATCGCCAAAGAAATCCTGATCATGAAATCCGAACTCATGGTTCGGTACCCCATCCTAGATGAGATTGTCGTTGTGGATTCCGGGTCGGAAGACAACACCATTGAAATTGCAGAGGCATACGGGGCCGATGTGTATCTGGCCGATGATATATTTCCCCAACTGGAAAAGCACAAGGGCAAGGGGGAAAATCTTTGGAAAGCCCTTTATATTACCAAAGGTGATATCATCGTTTATCTGGATGCGGATATTAAAAACATACACCATCGCTTTGTTTATGCACTCATCGGACCGTTGATTCTTTCGGATAAAATCAAATTCTCCAAAGCATTTTACGATCGACCCATAGCCACCGGTAGAAACAAAATCCGTCCAACCGGTGGGGGCCGGGTAACCGAATTGGTAACGCGTCCGCTGTTTTCGCTGTTCTTTCCGGAACTGACACAAATCATTCAACCGCTTTCAGGAGAATACGCCGGGTACCGGTCCATATTTGAAAAGATTCCGTTTCCCATCGGGTACGGTATCGAAACCAGTATGATATTGGATATCTGCAAAAAATGGGGACTCGATGTGATTGCACAGGTCGATCTTGACCGTCGGATTCACCGGAATCAAGACACCAAGTCCCTGGGGAAAATGTCGTTTGCGATTATTAAGACCTTTTTGAATCGCATTGAAAAGCAGGGTCTCATCGATCTAAACGAAAATATCTTTGAAGACATGATACAGTACAATCTGGTCAAGAATGAATATCAACCCGATATATCCAGAATCGAAGAGATAGAAAGACCGCCTATCATTGAGGTTCCGGAATATCGGGAGAAGTTTAATATACCGGATCAAATCTTAGAATTGAAAGGACCAAGCCCAATTGACCGTCAACCGATTGATCGACAAATATAACCGCCGCCTGAATTACCTCCGCATTTCGATTACAGACCGGTGTAATCTGAGCTGCATTTACTGCATCCCCCAGGGCATACAGAACAAGCTGCCCCATGAAGAAATCTTAAGCTACGAAGAAATTTTGAGGCTTGTAAGAATCTGCGTGGGTTTGGGTATTTCCAAAGTGCGGGTAACCGGCGGCGAGCCATTGGTTCGGAAAGGGGTTTTCGATTTTCTGGCAAACCTTAATTCCATTAACGGAATAACCGATGTGTCCTTAACCACAAACGGAACCGGTCTGAAAGATCGTCTCAAGCAGATCCAATCGGCCGGTATCAAACGGATCAATATCAGCCTCGATACGTTGAACAAACATAAATATAAAAAACTGACAGGATTCGATAAATTTGATGAGGTCTGGGAAGGAATTTTGTCAGCCCTGGATAAAGGCTTTCATCCCATTAAGCTCAATGTCGTTGCCCTCAAGGGCATGAATGACGATGAGTTGGAAGCATTTGCCGAACTATCGATAAAGTATCCCCTTCATATCCGGTTTATCGAATATATGCCTATCGGAACTTCAACCGCCGAGAAAGGGACCCCGTTGCTCACACCTGAGATCAAAGAAAGCATCCGGGGTATCGGAAAATTGATTCCTGTTAAAAACAGTATAACCGATGGCCCGGCAGAACGGTACCGATTTTCGGGAGCCGAAGGTGAACTCGGCTTTATCAGTGCCCTGAGCCATCATTTCTGCAGTACCTGTAATCGGCTGAGACTGACTGCAAGCGGTCAAATCAGAACCTGCCTGTTATCCGATGAACAGGTTGATCTAAAATCTCCTCTCCGTTCAGGTGCCACAGATCATCAACTGGCTGAACTCATCTTCCATGCGGCCCAGCGCAAACCTTCACGTCACCAACTGACCGAATCAGACGCTTCATCCATCGTCACCACACAAATGTCGAGTATCGGCGGCTGATAAGGTCTCAAGTTTCGAACAATAGAATGCGGTTATCTCCAAAGCCGCAGGGGCTTGACGTGAGGATTCTTCAGAGCGAGGCAATAGAATTAAAACGGATTCGCTAAGGCGGGGCGGGGAAAAGATAATAACAATAAAAAAAAGGCCTGGGTCACAGAAGTGTGAGGCTACATTTACTCGCACAACCCAAAAGAGCGACCCAGGCCTGTTAAAAGACTGAACCACAGAAAAACAGCGTGTCACCCAATATATTCACTCAACCTCAGCGTCCATGATTCAGCGTAATTTCCGAAAGTCTTTAGCAGTTTCAAAATAACGAATCAAGACCTTTTTTCATCTTTTTTATTTTTTTTTTGAATTCACTCCGAGTCGTGTGATTTTCGGACCATCATTCACCATTGCGCTGATCAAATACCCTCTTGCTCTTTCGCTCGGTTCGCGGCAACGACCCTTGGGGAACATGCTCCACTTGGCATCGAACCAATATTTTCCGTCGAATTTCAGTACCCACCAGTTCGGTCAGGGATGAATCATCTTCCGGCGCGGACTCGGTTCCCCGTTCCACTTTTATACACATCATGTCCCTGCCGTCCGGCTGATGGGTCAAATGAATCTGGTATTCACTTCCGATTCCTTTTATTTGACTGAGCACGTGGTCGATCTGACTCGGGTAAATATTGACGGCACGATAGATAAACATATCATCGCTTCGGCCCAGTATCCGGTCATGTTTCGGGAATACCACCCCGCACGGACAGGAATCTCCCAACAACCGGGTGATGTCGTGGGTGCGATAACGGATCAAAGGGCTGCCTTCCTTGCATAGTGTTGTTACCACCAGCTCTCCCATCTTTCCTGGCGGTACCGGAGCCAATGTGTTGGGATCAATAATTTCAAAGATGAAAAGATCGGACCAGTAGTGAATTCCTTGATGATATTCGCAATCAAGCCCTGTGCCCGGGCCATAGAGCTCGGTTAGGCCGTATATGTCAAAGATATGATCTATATTCATCAACTCTTTGATACGTTTCCGCATGGCGTCGCTGTGGCGCTCGGCGCCAAGAATTATCTTCCTGACCTTGATCTGATCCACAAGGTTTTTGCGATGGATTTCTTCTGCCATGAGCAGTGCCATGGATGCCGTAGCGCAAAAAACAGTGGATCCCATATCCACCATCATTTCGCAGTGCATATCCGCATTGGCGGGTCCCAGCGGTACGGCAATGGCGCCGAACCGCTCGCAACCGGCTTGAAACCCGACTCCGGCGGTCCATAATCCGTAACCGACCGCCACCTGCACACGATCTTCACGGTTCAACCCGGCCAGTTCATAACACCTGGCAAACATATCTGCCCAAACGTCGATATCTCTTTGGGTATAGCAAAGGACTTTGCGTTTTCCGGTGGTGCCTGAAGAAGCATGAATCCGAACAATGCTTTCAAACGGTGCCGACCGGAGTGGAAACGGGTAGTTCTCCTGTAGATCTTCTTTGTCCGTAAAGGGTAAATGGTTGATGTCTTTAATGGATCGGATATCTTTCGGCTTAATTCCGGCCGTATCGAGTTTTTCCCGGTAATAGGAAGAATGATTGTAAACATGTGAAAGTGTCCATTTTAATCCTTCCAACTGAACGGTGTTGAGTTGTTCCGGTGTTAGATGGTTCGGAATAAACGGCATAGTGATCTCCTTTTCACAGTGTCCATCCATAAATGGCCATTTTCCCGCTGAGCGGCGTTCTCCGCGGGTTTCC
>CAYSUA010000523.1:0-4488 GCA_964433795.1 uncultured Desulfobacteraceae bacterium
GAGGGCCATGGCGATCTGGATGACCTCTGCCAGCTCTTCTCTGGTTGCACCCGCCTTTAGAGCTGCCCCGGTATGCCCTTCGATACAATAAGGACAACGGGTCATGTAGGTGCAAGCCACGGCGACCAGTTCCTTGGTTTTCCGATCCAGTTTGCCATCCTTGAAGACCAGCTCGTTCCAGTTGCCGAATGCTTCAAGCGTTTCTTTATCAAAGTGTTCGAAAACCTTTGGGTCTCTCGTTTTGGTGTAATGATAATCCATGGTAGTCCTCCGTAATCAAGATAGGAATTTGGGTTCGATGGACATAAATATGACAAAAGAGGGCTTGTATTACAATGATTAAAGGATATTCAGATTCGAGGGGCAAACCTCGATTTGTGATTAAGAAGCCGTTTTTACAGACAAAATATGTCCTCTGAATTCTATTTTTGCCGTCCGGGATGGATTATGACCACCTTAACGGGGGCCTCTTTAACGGTGACCTGATGAACGGTATCCTTCGGAAAAAAAGATATAGTCGTACTTTGAATGGGTTTCTATCCCTTCCCGGCCACCCCACCTCCGGCAGCCGGGCCAAAAACCGCAGGGTGTCCTCATAAAACCAGGGCTGAAGCTGCTTTTCCCTGCGATTCAGGGTGTCCGTCAGGAATCGACGCGAAGCACCGTTTCGAAGCGCCTCGATGAATTCTTCCTTATCCTGCGCATCCCAGCATAAAACCTAAAGATCCGACGAACATGAACCATAAGGGAATACTGCGGCCCAACCCTACCGTCCAGGGTGCTGCGATCATGAATGCGGCCGAAAGGCTCCGAATTCCCCAAAACAGACTCGCGGTTCCGGTAACCCCCAGCCGGGGAACCGTCAAGTAATACCCCAACGCCATGGCCGGCAGGGTGACGTATGCAAGAGAGGTGACCGCCCCCACCCAGGTTTCCGAGGCCCCGAGCCTCAAAAGCACCAGAATGACCAATCCCTCCGCCAAAGTCGCCCACGAAACGGAGTTGAACAGGCTGTATACATAATAGAGCCGTTTGCCTCGCGTTCGTTGCTTCCTGGACAGGGATAAATCTTCAAGGATAGATTCCGCCAAAACAGCTTCCTTATCTTTTCGATCGTCAAAGATAAAATTTATCGATCACCATCAATCCAAGCGGAGGCTTGCCCCCTTTGCGTCCCTGAATTATTATTGACCCATTACACCTATTAAGATTTTAAATCTATGAATAATGATATATATCTGCTTATATCAGAGAAAATCTGCGTCCCATATCGGGTCCGCTCAAAGGGCGTTATGTTCATCTCTATAAGAAATCATTAAGTCGAAGGAGGGCTAACCGTGTCTAATCCTATGTATTTCGGAATCGAAGGTAAAATCGCATTGGTAACCGGGGGAGGCCGTGGCTTGGGTAAGGCGATTTGTACGGCGTTGGCAAAAGAGGGGGCCCTTGTGGCGCTGACGGACCTATATTCTGCGGATCAGACCGCTAAGGAAGTGGAATCAATCGGGCAACAAGCGATGCCTTTCAGTGCCGATGTGGTAAAAGAGCCTGAAGTCCAAGCAATGGTTGATAAGATTGTCGACGAGTGGGGAGGAATCGATATTCTGGTGAACAATGTGGGGGGTGATCATGCATATTTGCTTGAGGATATGCCGCAATCAGAATGGAACTGGAATATGGACATCAATATGAAAGGGCTTTTCAATTGCACCAAGATCGTATCGGAGGTCATGAAAAAAAGGGGAGGCGGTAAAATAGTGAATATTTCCTCCCTGGCGGGTTTAAGAATGACCCTGTATGGCAGCATCGCTTACAGTACCGCCAAGGCGGGTGTTTTGGGCTTTACTAGACACTGCGCGTTTGAACTGGGTCCTCACAAGATAAATGTCAATGCCGTCTGCCCGGGGCCCACACTTACCGAAGTGGTCAAGAGTCGAATAACGCCGGAGGTTAAAGAAAGAGTGCATCAGACAACACCCTTGCAGGACTTTACCTATCCGGAAGACCAGGCGGATGCTGTGGTGTTTCTGGCCTCGGACCGGGCCAGAATGATTACCGGCACCAGTCTGCTGGTGGACGGTGGCATCAGCCTACCGGTCGGATCTGTGGAGTGGGATAGTTTTTACTCCTCCCGAAAGCAATGGCTGAAAGAAAAAAAATGGGAAGGCAAAGACACTTCTCTCTAGACAGATGTTTTGAATTAGTGAAACTCGATTCCGCCATCGACGTTGATCGCCTGACCGGTTACGTTTTCGGCTGTTGCTAAGTACACGGAAAGTTGGCCCATGTCCTCGGGCGTTTGGGGACGGCCAAGAGGAATTCGTGTCTGGATAGCACGCTGCCACGAATTCTCTTTCGACTCCCCGGGTTGCTTCCGCTTGTCCGCCAGGTATTCCCACATCTGAGTGCGCACGATTCCCGGGCAGATCGCGTTGACACGAATATTGGCTGCGGCCAACTCCTTTGCAAGAGAATTCGTAAAGCCGACGACTGCGAATTTCGAAGCACAGTAGTGCGCCATCTCCGGCTGCCCGTTTTTCCCTGCCACTGACGCTATGTTGATGATGCACCCACCGCCTCCGGCTTTAATGACAGGGATTGCTGCCTGACACGAGAGGAAAACCCCTTTCACGTTGACGGCAAAAGTAAGATCCCAGGCATCCTCAGCCATGGCTTCGACGGTCGAGAAGCTCACGACGCCGGCATTACAAACAAGGATATGAAGGTTGCCAAGTTGTCGGACGGTCTCCTTGACCATCCTCTGGGCATCGTTTTTCTTGCTGACGTCTGCATGGATTGCTATCGCACGCCGACCAAGATTAGAAATGTCGGCTACGGTAGTTTGAACAGCCGTGAAGCCACCGACCGCTGTTGTACCATACTGCTGCGTAGGGCTGGATATTTGCTCAATATCTGCAATGGCGATGTCGGCACCGGCCTCCGCCAGCGCAACGGCGATTCCCCGCCCAATCCCACGTGCACCGCCAGTAACCAGTGCAACCTTTGAGCTAAGCTGTGCCATGTATACCTCCTGTTTCCTCAGAGACTTGATCAATTTAAGAAAGCATATGGTTTTATATTAAATAGTCAATACTTAAGATGCCCCTATATGCCTCCATCTCGCACAAAAAAGTTGCAGACCTCCTAATGGTAAGTTCGTGTCTCGATCTTTTTCGTCTGTGCGTTCTGATTGGGTTTATCTCTTTGAAAGACGACTGAGCGCATATTTTGGGATACGCGGCAATGTAGGCAGAACTCAAATGGAGAGAGGTTTTTATTTAGGTGGTGCTATGGTGATATGACTCTCATCCAAAGCATCTCTCACGGCTTTCAAGATTTCCGGCGCCCCTGGGGTATCCGAATGTACACACACCGTTTCTGCGGTCATGGCCAAGGCACCGCCCTCAAAAGAAGAAATTTCTCCTTGGGTAATCAAGCCGGCCACCCGTTCGCCCAGAGCTTTGGGATCTCCCCCAGCCTCCTCAAGGGTCCAGTTGAACATCTTAACCTGCCCGTCTTTGTGGTAGGGACGGTCAGCAAAAAATTCAGCCACGGCCCTAAGACCTTTGGCCTGGACGGCCTTCCAGGTAGCGCTGTCCCTGATGGTGTAGATCATAAGCGCGTCATCAAACTTTGCCACAGCTTCTACCAGGGCTTCCGCCATGGCCTGGTCTTCTAAGGCCATCATATACAGGGATCCGTGAAGTTTTACATGATGGAGCTCCAATCCATGAGCTTTAACAAAGGCAGCAAGCGACCCCATTTGATAGGTGGTGTAGTCTTCGAGTTCTTGGGGGGTTACCGCCATGTTTCGGCGGCCAAACCCCATACGGTCTGGAAACCCCACATGGGCCCCCACCTTTACTTTGTGGGCCTTGGCCCCAGCCACAGTGGTTCGCATCACGGTGGGGTCCCCGGCATGAAATCCGCAGGCCACATTGGCCGAACTAATAAGCGGCAGCATATCGGCGTCGTGCCCGTAAGTGTAAAGCCCAAAACTCTCGCCCATGTCGCAGTTGATGTCAATTTGAAAGGCCATGGTAATTCCTCTTTATTCATTGAAGTGCTGAAGAACCTGGGATTCTGAACGAAACAAGATCTATGCAAACACATTATAATGTTTCCAGGAAAGCCTGCACCCAACCTACCATAGTTATCTGAATTATCAATAGATGTAAGCAATTGCTTAAAACTTAAGGATTTTTATGGCGGCAGCTTGTGGTACTCATTTTTATATAAATGGTGATTTATGGGGGGGTGTCCCAATGCCGGATGAGTCTAATTGTTTGATCATCCGCGGCCCACTGGGGTGCGAAGCTTGAGTTAATATGTCAGATTTATCCTTGATTTTATGGTGGCGGGGACGACGAGACTCGCCGCCTCGTCCCAGGCGGGAGTCAGCTCATCCTTATGGATCCCGTCGCGAGCGACGGAGCGACCTTCCCGCTTTACAAGCGGGACGTTCTAACCAGAGACTCAATGAAGTCT
>CAYSUA010000524.1:0-4483 GCA_964433795.1 uncultured Desulfobacteraceae bacterium
CATAACCGGATATCTAAAAAAGGTTCGGAGTCTTCCGATGAAGCTCCTTGGCATCATCCGTAGCATAGAATCTATCATTTCTTCAAATTAAAACCGAGTCTGCCGAAGCCAAGCCTTGGGGTTCTCTGGAGGTATGCGGAGATATTTTATACTAAATCAGTATAGTTATTCCATTTATTATCGTAATTATAGTTAAAAAATTTACTTGACAAACTATAATAACTAAAATAAATAGAAAAACAAACCGAAGAACCTTAAGATAAGGAGTTATATCATGGAGGAGGTTTTAACCGTTTTCCAGGCAAGCAAGCGTTGTAATGTCTCTCCGAAAACCATCATCAACTGGATCGAGTCCGGACATATCGATGCATATAAAACAGTCGGCGGGCATCGACGTATCAAGCGTGCTGATTTGGTGGAGTTTATGAAAAAACAGGGAATTCCGATACCAGAAACCGAGCAAAAATCCGAACGAATAAAAATTCTGGTGGTAGACGACGATGCCATTATCGTTGAAACCATTGTTCAGGCTTTGGAAGAGGATGAAAATGATTATGAAGTCATTTCAGCATCCGACGGTTTTGAGGCCGGACTCCAGGTCAATCATTTTAAGCCGGACCTGTTAATCCTCGACATCATGATGCCCGATATCAAGGGATATGAGGTATGCCAGAAGATCAAATCGCACGATGAAACCAAGGCGACCAAAATTATTGTTCTGTCCGCCTATCTGGATGAAGAGAAATTCAAGAAAATGAAAGAATACGGTGCGGATGCCTGTTTTTCAAAGCCACTGCCGCTGCCCCAGCTTAAAGAAGAAGTGGCCCAGTTGTTGGAGCTTCAATAACGTAAACAGGAGACACAAATGGATCTAAAAGATGCGTTAAAGAAAAAAAAGTTTGTGGTTACTTCCGAAGTTCAAGCCCCGATTGATGAAGAACCGGAAGAGCTTGTCAAAAATTTAAGTCTGGTGCGCGGCCGGGTGGATGGTGTCACGGTATCCGAAATCGAGATTGACGGCGTTGTCGGCGATACCATCAAAACATGTGAAATCTTGCAGGAGAACCGATTCAAATCGATCTATCAGACCACAACCCGTGAAAAGAACCGCCTTCAACTGCAAAAGGATCTCATATCCGCCCATGAGGCGGGGGTGGAAAACCTCCTGGTATTTACAGAAGACTACCGCATTACAGGGGACAGCCTTCAGGAAATGATGTTCTTTCATGTGGATTCTGGAAAATTACAGTCGGTGCTGGAGCATATCCGGGAAGGACGAACCGTAGAGGGCGAAGATCTTCCCTTTAAAGCCGATTTCGTGGTGGGCTCCGGGGTTGAGTCCGCCTGGGGAAAGAACGTTCCGGATCTAGAGATGAAGGAAATGGAAGAGATGACAAAGATCGGGACCGGTTATTTTCTTACGACACCCATATTCGATCTTGAGCGATTCGAAAAATTCATGAATCAGGTTCAAACATTCGGTGTGCCGGTTATCGCTGAGGTCATGATTCTGAGAACCGCCGGAATGGCCCGATTTTTAAACCGTCATCTGAAATCGGGAATGGTTCCGGAACGACTCATTCAGCAATTGGCTAAAGCCCCGGACAAACAGAAAGCCAGCATCGAAATATTCGCGGATATTGTCAGCGGCCTAAAACATATCTGCGAGGGGGTTCATATCATTACCATCGGAGGTGAGGACAAGCTCAAATACTATCTGGACGCCGCAAAGTTAAAATAACAAAGAGAGGTACATATGAAACCAAAGCCCCTGGGCTCGGTTATGGTTGTCGGTGGTGGGGTCGCCGGAATCCAGGCTTCTCTGGATCTTGCCGATAGCGGATTCTATGTGTATCTGGTGGAGAGAAGTGCCGGAATCGGCGGTACCATGGCCCAGCTGGATAAAACCTTCCCCACCAACGACTGCTCCATGTGCATCCTTTCCCCCAAGCTCGTGGAATGCGACCGTCACCTGAACATCGAGTTGATGACACTGTCCGAGGTCATGGATATCTCCGGTGAAGCGGGCAACTTCACGGTTCGCGTGAAAAAGCATCCGGGTTATATTGACCCGGAAAAGTGTATCGCCTGCGGACATTGCGCAGACAAATGTCCTCGAAAAGTAGATGATGTTTTCAATGCCGGTATGGGTAAAAGAAAGGTCGCCTACATCAAATACGGGCAGACCGTACCGCTTAAATACGTCATCGATGGTGAGAACTGCATTTATCTGCAAAAAAATCGATGCAAGGCCTGTGAAAAGTTTTGTCCCACCGGTGCAATCAACTTTGATGATGCAGAAAAAGAAACCGTCGTCAATACCGGGGCCGTGATCCTGACATCCGGATTTTCGCCGTTCGATCCCACAGCCTTTAAAAATTACGGTTATCCGCAAATTCCCGACCTCGTCACGGGACTCGAATTCGAGCGTCTGCTTTCGGCCAACGGCCCGTGTATGGGACACCTGGTGCGTCCGTCGGACAACAGAGAACCGAAAAATATCGCCTGGATTCAGTGTGTGGGATCCAGAAACACCAACAATTGCGATAACGGGTACTGTTCTGCGGTTTGCTGCATGTACGCCATCAAGCAGGCGCTGGTGACCGCCGAACACCTGACCGCCGACAATCCGGAAATGACGATCTTTTTCATGGACATCCGCAGCCACGGAAAGGAATTCGAGCGCTTTTATGAAAGGGCCAAGGAAAGCGGTGTGCGATTTCTGAGAACCATGCCCCACATCATCCAGGAGGGGAAAAACAGCATCGGTGTTTCCATGGCGTACTTAACGGAATCCGGAGAGCGAATTGATGAGGATTTCGACATGGCGGTTTTGTCCGTGGGGCTCGAGGCGCCCAAAAGTGCTGAAGAGATCTCAAAGCGGCTGGGGTTGAAGCAAAATAAATATCGCTTCATGGAAGCGACCAGCTTTGCTCCGGTGTCCTCAAACCGCGAGGGCGTATATGTTACCGGCGCTATGGCCGGGCCGAAAGATATACCCCAGTCCGTAACGGAAGCCTCGGCCGCTGCCGCGGTTTCAGCCAGTGCATTGGCTTCCGCCAGGGGAACACTGGCAAAGAAAAAGGAATACCCGGACGAGCGCGACACCAGGGAAGAGGGTCCCCGGGTCGGCGTTTTTGTATGCTCCTGCGGCATCAACATCGCCGGCGTGGTCGATGTTGCGGCTGTCACCGAATACGCCAAGACCCTGCCGCATGTGGTTTATTCGGAAAACAACATGTTTAGCTGTTCCACGGACACCCAAATGCTCATTACCGAAAAGATCCGGGAACATGACCTAAACCGTGTGGTGGTGGCTGCATGCTCCCCGCGCACCCATGAGCCGTTATTCCAGGACACCTTAAAAGAATCCGGAATAAACGGCTACCTTATGGAGATGGCCAACATTCGCAACCAGGATTCCTGGGTTCATCAGAATGAACCGGAAGCCGCCACGCTAAAGGCAAAGGATCTGGTTCGCATGGCTATCGCGAAAGTGACGTTGGCCGATGCCCTGCCCGAGATCACGGTGGACGTGGTCCAGAGTGCTCTGGTGGTCGGCGGCGGTATCGGAGGCATGACCGCGGCTTTGGCCGTTGCGGATCAAGGCTTTCACACCGTATTGATCGAAAAGGAAGACAACTTGGGGGGCAATGCGCTAAGCCTGAAGACCACTTGGCGGGGAGAGTCCATTCAGGAGATGCTCACCGATACCGTCACCCGTTTGGAACAGCATCCGAATATCACGGTATACAAAACCGCCGCATTGGATTCTGCTTTCGGATCCGTGGGTAATTTCGTGAGCAGGATCAACGTAAACAATACCATTCATGAAATACAACACGGGGCGGCCATTATCGCCACCGGCGGTCTGGAATATCAACCGGCCGAATACCTGCACGGCGAAGACGACCGGGTAATGACCCACCTTCAGTTTGACGAAAAGATCGCAAAGGATGCATCGTCTGTGAAAGACAGCGGTTCCATCGCCTTTATTCAATGTGTCGGCTCCCGCGATTCCGAACGGCCCTATTGCAGTCGTGTCTGCTGCACCCATTCGGTTAAATGCGCCATTGAGTTAAAGACGGAAAATCCCGGGCGCCGCGTGTATATTTTCTATCGTGACATGCGCACCTACGGCGAGCGCGAAGATCTTTACCGTCAGGCACGGGAACTGGGTGTGATTTTCGTTCGCTTCTCCATCGACGAAAAACCGGAGGTTATCGTTGAAAACGGCAAGCTTTTTATGAAAGCGCCGGACCCTATTCTTAAACGACACTTAAAGATACAGGTGGATTATCTAGTTTTGGCGGCGGCCATTGTGGCACGGCAGGACAACCAGAAGCTGGTGGAACTTTACAAGTGCGGATTAAATGCAGACGGGTTTTTAAACGAGGCCCACCCGAAGCTCCGCCCCGTCGATTTGAGCGCAGAAGGCATTTTTGCGGCAGGCTTGTGTCATTATCCCAAACCGGTCGAGGAG
>CAYSUA010000525.1:0-4479 GCA_964433795.1 uncultured Desulfobacteraceae bacterium
CAAAATCGAACTCTCTCGCCTGGTTACTTATAAAGCGGCTTGGAATTTTGACCTGGGCCGAATCGATCCCAAACTCACTTCCATGGCAAAGATGTATGCGGCAAGGACGGCGGTTGAAGTCGCCGACGAAGCCATTCAGCTCCTTGGCGGATACGGTTATATGACGGAATATGAGGTGGAGCGTTTCTATCGCGACGCAAAGATCACGGAAATCTACGAGGGAACCAAGGAGATACAGAAGAACACCATTGCGTCCGCCGTGATCGGTAAAATTAAATAATGGGATCGACTCAGAGATTTATCCGGAACCTATTTACCGGCACCCTGTGGCTGTTTGTATTATCCCATTTTTCCCATCATGTCATCACCGCCCTCATCGTGCCGTTGCTGCCATATATTCGAAATGACTTCGCCTTAGACTATACGCAATCGGGATTTGTCATATCCGCTTTCAGCCTCTCATACGGGATCGGCCAGCTGCCTGCCGGCTGGCTGGCTGACCGGATGGGGTCCAGAAACCTGATTACCATATCCATTGTCGGCGTCGCCCTGGCCGGACTCATGGTGGGTATCTCCCATGCCTATATTTTAATGGTGTTGTGCCTGATCGCCATGGGAATCGCCGGAGGAGGGTATCATCCCTCGGCGCCGCCTCTGATTTCCGCTTCAGTGGCTCCGGAAAAAAGAGGGTTCGCCCTCGGATGCCACGTCATCGGCGGAAGCGCGAGTTTTTTTCTGTCACCGTTGATCGGGGCAGCCATTGCCACGGCTTTTGGCTGGCGGGGCGCATTTATCGGGCTGGCCATACCGAGCATTCTGTTCGGTATTATTTTTTATCGGGTTCTGGGAAAACTGGACCCCTCTGCGGATCAGGTTCGAAATACCAATGACCTAAAAGAGAAGTCCGCATTTCCCAAAAGCTTCTACCGCCGCGTCATACCCTTTATGGTGCTCACCACGTGTACCTCCGCAATAATGACATCCACTTTTTCGTTTGTTCCGCTGTATATGGTGGATCAGTTCAAGATAGCGGAAAGAACCGCTGCTGCAATGATGGCCATCATATATTCCACAGGCATTTGGGCTGCTCCTTTGGGCGGGCATCTGTCGGATAAAGTGGGCAGGGTTCGGATGATGCTGGCCATCTGTATTCTAACCGGTCCCGCTATTTTTCTGTTGAACATTGTCCCCTACGGGTACGGGTTCGGATTCGGCAGCTTATTGCTGGTTTTAGGGGCTATCGTAATGGTCCGCATGCCGGTGTCGGAAGCCTTTTTGGTCAGCGAAGTCCCCGACCGGTATCGGTCCACCTTCCTGGGGATCTACTTTTTTTCAGCCATCGAGGCGGGAGGGGTGCTGACACCGGTGATGGGATCCCTGATCGACCATTACGGGTTTTACATGAGTTTCAGTCTGGCCGGGGCAATCCTTGTCCTGGTGACCCTCATATGCGGGTTTTTTTTGCTAAGAAACAGAAACAGCACTTTTTGACACCAATCTTCAATATTCAATTTGGTTCCGGCTTTGCCGGGTTAGGAGAGTGATTGTTATGGAGCGGTTAACCGAAAAAGCCGGTGAAAATCTATTCGCCTTGAGAAACAAAAAGCCTTTGATTCACAATATCACTAATTTTGTGGTGATGAATTATACGGCCAACGCCCTTTTGGCCATGGGGGCGTCACCGGTTATGGCCCACGCAAAGGGCGAAGTGGAGGAAATGGTCTCTTTTGCCGGCGCTTTGGTTTTGAACATCGGTACTTTGACCAACACCTGGATTGACTCCATGATAAAAGCCGGTAAAAAGGCCAATACCCTTGACACACCGGTTGTGCTCGACCCCGTGGGGTCAGGTGCAACCTCCCTTCGGACAGCTTCGGCCAAAAGAATTATAGAAGAAATAAATATCAGGGTCATCCGCGGAAACGCATCGGAGATTTTATCGCTTCGTCATGAAGAATCGAAAACCAAAGGGGTGGACGCCATCCATTCCGTGGATGAAGCGGCCGGTACCGGCAGGATATTGGCCGAGGAACTGGATACCACCCTTGCCATCACCGGCCCCGTCGATTTGATTACCGACGGGAAGCATGTCGTCCGGGTGGGCAACGGCCATCCCCTCATGGGATATGTTACCGGAACCGGATGCACGGCGTCCGCCGCCATCGGGGCTTTTAGCGCCGTCGATCCGGATCCTCTCAGCGCCACAGCCTCGGCACTGGCTTTCTTCGGTCTGGCAGGGGAGGTGGCAGCACAACAAACAGATGCTCCGGGCAGCTTTATGATTGCCCTTATCGATGCCCTTTACACCATCACACCGGAAGCGCTGCGGGACGGCTGTAAACTTCAAGGGGCATAAACCGATTCCGGACATTCAGAAAATCCTCTGCCAATAATATAGAACTCGAAGCCATTTCAAAAATGGTGGATAATAAGTATCCATATCAGCGCATTGATAAATTATAAGCGGGTAAAAAGTATGCAATGGGTATTTTTTACTACAGGAATGTGCTATATTTTGATTTTGAATGATCGCCGGCCGATCCTGAAATAACTGTTTAATCGGATACTTGACCGATTCCATATGGCCATTACCGGGGCATCCGGTATGTTGGCATTTTTATTGCTGAAAACAACAATATGCAGAAACAATCCAGACAACACCGGTTGTTAATGGGAATCCCGCCCTGGATACTTTTGGGGGCGGTGATTGTCCTTTTTCCCATTTTCGCGTTTATTGCCGTTGAAAACATCCACCGTCAAAAAGAGCAGGGTGCGCGGCTGCTTCAGGAAAAAGGCGCGGCATTGATCCGCTCCTTTGAGGCAGGTGCCCGAACCGGAATGGGGATGGGTTGGAGCAATTTCAGACTCCAGACGCTCCTGTTTGAAACCGCCCAGCAGCCCGATATCGATTACATCATTGTCGCCGACACACAAGGGACCATCCTTGCCCATAACCAACAGGACCGCATCGGAGATATACACGGCAGAGACCTGGATCTGAGGGCCGTTTCACAATTCGAAACGGTGCATTGGCGGATTGTAGCAGAACCGAATGGCCATAAGACATTTGAAGTCTACAGAAAATTTGTTCCTGCCAGTGGCCAGGGAATGCAGCACGGCCGAATGATGGGTATGATGGGGAAGATGATGGGAAGACGCTGGCAGCAGCGGCAAATGGAGAAGAAAGACGGCCGGACACTCACCGAACCGGAAGCGTTGAACATTTTTGTGGGCCTGGACATGACTGCCATCGAAGCGGCCAGAGAAGCCGATACGCGCCACTTTCTTTTGATGGTATTTATTTTGCTGCTTATCGGGTTTTCCGGAATCATTCTTCTGTTTTTCTTTCAAAGCTACCGCGCCACCAGGGCATCTCTTTCACGAATCAAAGCGTTTTCCGACACCCTGGTGGAAAACATGCCCATCGGCCTGATCGCAATGGACAAACAAAGGCGGGTCGCGTCTATGAATTATGTTGCCGGATCCGTCCTTGGCTTGTCGGAAACAGATGTGACCGGATCGGATATCGGTCATATACTCCCGGTTCAATTTCAGCATCAGCTTGATGCACTGGAAATAGAAGGGCGTATGGATGAGAGAGAGATTGAAATCACCGTCAATGACGGCCGCCTCATACCGCTGGAGATCAGCGGCACGACCCTGAACGAGGAAAACGGTGAATCCCTCGGATATGTTCTTTTATTTAAGGACCTCACCGAAGTGAAAGCCCTCAGGGAAGAGATCGAGAGGAGTCATCGATTGGCCACCGTGGGCCGGCTGGCTGCCGGGGTGGCTCATGAAATACGCAATCCACTGAGCTCCATCAAAGGCTTTGCCACCTATTTCAAGGAAAGATACCGGGACGTTCCGGAAGATCAGCAGACCGCCGGGATTATGATCAAAGAAGTGGACCGGTTGAACCGGGTGGTCAGTGACCTTTTGGAGTTTGCAAGACCCATTGCCGTGTCTAAGAAACCGACCCCCATAAAAAGCCTGATTGAAGATTCCGTAAAACTGATCGAACAGCAGGCGGATGAAAAAAAGATCACAATTGATACCGAGCTTGCCGGCTCTATGGAGCCCTTAGAACTGGACCCGGATAGAATAAACCAGGTACTTCTCAATCTTTATCTGAACGCCATCGAGTCCATGGATGCCGGAGGGACGCTTTCAATATCCATGGCAAAAGACGGTGTGAAAAACCGGATCGAAATCCGAATCGCAGATACGGGTTCCGGCATTGGGGAAGAGAACCTTGCCCATGTTTTTGATCCCTATTTCACAACCAAATCATCGGGAACCGGACTGGGTCTTGCCATCGCCCATAAAATCGTTGAAGGGCATAACGGTGAAATCTATCCGGAAAGCAGGCCGGGGGAAGGCACCACGTTCATTGTTTCACTACCGATACGTTAGTGTCCTAGTCGTAATTTTTGTGCATTTAGTGGCAAAACAATAATTGGCATGCTTTCTCTATCT
>CAYSUA010000526.1:0-4475 GCA_964433795.1 uncultured Desulfobacteraceae bacterium
CAGCGTTCATGGTTCAGGGTTGAAAACGCCTTGTCTGCTATTATCAAAAGATACTTGATTTCATTTTCTCTTAAAGAACCGACTCATCCTATCGGTTATAACCTTTGAACGTTGAACTCTGAACCCGGAACCGATCCTTTTAGGATAAACCCTTTCATGCCGGGAAGTTTCCGACTTCCCGGCAATGCTTCATTCATATAGACTCTTGACCACTTTTATTATCAGAAGACTGCTACTGCTCATCCTTGTGCTATTCGGTGTCTCTGTCCTCATTTTCAGCATTCTCATGACCTTTAGCCCGGAGCGCCGGGCTGCCGCCTATGTGAGCTCGCCGCAACAGGTCAAAGACATTCCGGAGCTGGTCAAGCAACTCGGCCTCAACGACCCTTTTTATATCCAGTATTTCAGATGGGTGAAGGGGATTTTCTCCGGCAACCTGGGCTGGTCTATCGTGGCGGCCAAGCCGGTCTGGGACGCGTTCTGGCTCTATTTTCCCATCACCTTGGAATTGAACCTCTTAACGTCCCCTTTGATCATTATCTTTGGTATCTGGCTCGGAACCCAGGCGGGTATTCATCGAGACACCTATATTGATCATTCCACCCGAATCTTCGCCATCATCGGTTGGTCTCTGCCCACGTTTCTTTTCGCCCTCATCATGCTCATGATTTTCTATGGTTATTTCGATATGTTTCCACCGGGAATCATCAGCGATGATATCGCCATGTTCATCCGCGAAAACCCGGATACTTTTAAATCCTATACCCGTATGCATACCATTGACGGCCTGTTAAACGGCAGGCTGGATATCACCCTAAACGGTCTCAAACACCTTGCAATGCCGGTTTTAACCCAGGTTGTGGTGGTTGTGGCGTTGCTGATGCGGGTGATGCGGTCGAGTATGATCGAGGAGATATCAAAAGATTACATCATAACGGCAAGGGCTAAAGGTGCCGACAAAAAAACGATATATTTTACGCATGCCAGAAAAAACGCTTTGATTCCGGTTGTAACGGTTGCCGGGTGGTTGGTGGCGTTCTCCTTGGAAGGAAGCATTTCCGTAGAGATCATTTTCAACCGACAGGGAATCGGCTGGTGGTTGGCCCAGTCTGCTATTGCTCTGGATATCCCGGTTCTAATGGGCTTATGTCTATTTTTTGGTCTGGTATATGTCATCGCCAACTTGATCATCGATATTTTATATGCCTACATCGACCCGAGAATACGTTTGAACTGAAAGATTATGTTTGAAGACCATCCCAGGATAAGAGAGCTCAGATACACTCTCCATCGGATTTTCAAAAATCCTTCTGCAATCATCGGGTTTACGCTCATATTCTTTTTTGCTGGTGTCGCTGTTTTTGCACCTTATATCGCACCGCCAAGATATGCTCACAATCCCTATTTGATGCCCCATAAAGGTTTCTCCCCGACACCCAAACCCCCTAGCGAGAAAAACATATTCGGCACGACCGCGGGTCAGTACGATATCTTCTACGGGACGGTTTGGGGCACACGAACCGCATTCAAAATCGGCCTGTTTGTGGTCGCTATCGCCGCATTGGTCGGCGTCACATTGGGAGTGGTATCCGGATATTACGGCGGAATCATCGATGAAATACTCATGCGTATTGTGGACATCGTGTTTGCCATACCGCTGCTCGTACTCACCATGGCCATTGTTGTGGCCTTTGGAAGGGGTTTGGATAACGTCATGATTGCTCTGGCCATGGTTCAATGGCGGAATTACGTCCGTGTCATGCGTTCGGGCATCCTCACTTTAAGGGAACTCGATTTTGTCCAGGCAGCAAAAGTCATGGGGGTATCCAATATCAAAATCATGATCCGCCACATCCTGCCGAACGGTATCTATCCGGTACTGGTCATGGCTTTTATGGATATCGGATCCATGGTGATTGTTGCCGCTTTCATGAGCTTTATCGGACTCGGTGCGCCTAAAGGCTATGCGGATTGGGGCCAAATGGTGGCCTTGGCCAGAAATTATATCGTCGGACCGCCTGACGATCCGTTGAAATATTGGTACACCATCGCCATCCCCGGAGGCTGTATTGTCATGTTTGTGCTGGCATGGAACCTCATCGGGGATGCATTGCGCGATGCGTTCGATCCTAAACAAAGAAGAAGATAGTGGTCATTTTCGATGTCCAAACTTATTGAAACCATAGATCTCGTAACCAACTTCTACACCTATGAAGGTGTTGTGAAGGCGTTGAACCGTGTCAGCCTCACCATCAATCACGGGGAAACCTTTGGCCTGGTGGGGGAGTCGGGGTGCGGGAAGAGTGTTTTTGTCCGCTCTTTGATGCGCATTATTCAGGAACCCGGCAGAATCGACGACGGGAAAGTGCTTCTCTACCTGAACGATAACGGCGGCAGTGCACCCATCGACCTGCTTCAGCAGTCTGAATCATATATGGAGAATCTTCGCGGTGAAAAGATATCCATGATCTTTCAAGAACCCAATGCGGCCTTAAATCCCATCATGAGTGTCGGAAACCAAATATCGGAAAGCTTCTTCTTCCACCGCAAAGAAGAGATGTGCCAAACGGTTCTTGAAAATCTCGATGCGCAAAGAGACCAACCGTTTTTTCTGGTGAAGCCATTTCTGCGCGGCATTTACAACATGGCTAAAAGAGCCCCGGATTCCTTTATATTCAAATGGGTTGGTAAGGTTCCCATCATTAAACACTGGAATAAGCGGCTACGAAAAGAGGCCTTCAGACGATCTGTTGAAATAATCGAAAAACTCGGTATTCCCAATGCAGATGAAATTGCAAAACAATATCCCCATAATTTGTCCGGTGGAATGAAACAGAGGATCGTTATTGCCATTGCGCTGGCCTGCCATCCTGTGCTCTTAATTGCGGATGAAGCCACATCCAATCTGGATGTAACCATCCAAGCACAGATTCTGGAACTCCTTCAGGCCCTCAAGCAGACCGAGATATCATCGGTTCTTCTGATTACACACGACTTAGGAATTGTGGCAGAAACGTGTGACCGGGTAGGCGTCATGTATGCCGGAAATCTGTGTGAAACAGCTCATGTGAAGGATTTGTTCAGGAACCCTCAACACCCGTATACCCAGGCATTGTTAAATTCCGTGCCCAGGTTTTCCCAGGAGGGGGCGCTGCAAAGCATCGAAGGGAGTGTGCCGAATCTGGTGAATCCACCTTCAGGATGTCGGTTTCATCCCCGCTGTCCCCATGCCATGGATGCATGTCAAAAACGGTTCCCCATGATGGTGAAAACCGAGGAAAACCATACCGTAGCCTGTTATTTGTGGACGGAAGAACATAGAGATTAATGGATAAACTTTTTGATATAAAGGATCTCAAGAAACACTATCCGGTGTTGGGGGGGGTATTTCGCAGACCGATAGCTTCCGTGAAAGCCCTGGACGGCATTGATCTGGATATCTATCGAGGGGAATGCCTCGGTCTGGTGGGGGAATCGGGTTGCGGGAAAACCACAACCGGTAAAGCCATCATCCGTCTGCACGATCCTACCAGCGGCCAAATCATCTATCAGCCCGACGGTGGACAAGACATAACGCAAGTGGATATTGCTTCAATAAAGACCGGGATCATGAAAAAGATGGGTATTCGAAGCAAACTCCAAATGGTGTTTCAAGATCCCACAACATCCCTTAATCCCAGAATGTTAATAAAAAACATCGTTGCCGAGCCCATCAAGGAACAGAATCATTTGGGTAGCCGGGAACTTGAAAATCGAATCCTCGAATTGCTGAATCTGGTGGGATTAACCAGGGATCACTATCTTAGGTATCCCCATGAATTTTCAGGCGGTCAGCGACAACGAATTGCTGTTGCCAGGGCGATTGCAACCCATCCGGAATTCATCGTTTTAGACGAGCCCACCTCTGCTTTGGACGTTTCCGTACAAGCGCAAATACTGAATCTTTTTCAAAAGCTCCAAAAACAATTGAACCTAACCTATTTGTTCGTAACCCATCACCTTCTCGTGGTCAAATACATCAGCCATCGGCTCGCTGTTATGTATCTCGGTAAAATTGCAGAGATTGCAGAAACCGATACGCTGTTCACCCATCCGCGACATCCGTATACCTACGCCTTATTGTCCGGTATCCCCGTACCGGATGTGGAACACAAACCGAAACGAATCGTGTTGACCGGTGATGTGCCGAGTCCTATAAATCCGCCTTCCGGCTGCCGGTTTCACACACGCTGTCCATTTCTCATGGACCGATGCCGGGAAGAAGAACCGCTCCTTGAAATCATCGAAGGAAACCATAAGGCCGCCTGTCACCGAAAACACGAAATTAAAGGATCGATTAGAGATAAATACGGACAAAATATATAAACGATTCTGGATATGCACTATTCTCAAGTGAAACTGCGTCGCTTGATCGGCGGGCGTCGGACCGGTTGCCGGGCAACTGTTTGAGCCCCTTAGGCCGCGTTGAATCCGCC
>CAYSUA010000527.1:0-4474 GCA_964433795.1 uncultured Desulfobacteraceae bacterium
CGGTCCTCGTGAGCGAATTGATGGACTACCTAACAGTGGGTTTTGGATTAAAAGATGCGGATCTTGTGACCCAACATCGTTTACAGGCATTTTCTCCCGAATACTTCAAAAAGAGCAGCGAGGAACTGGTCAGTTATTCTGAAGAAAATATGCTTGCAAGCACTCGCCTTCACGGTCCGAAAGAGAATATTCCCTTTATAACCGAAGGACTTTCCCAGCCGGATGATGAATGGAAACAGATCAACCCCAGCCAATTGAAGCGTTTCTTCACGCATCCAGCCAGATATCTTCTCCAACACCGCCTGGGAATCTACTTTGATAAAGGGATTTCTGTTCTGGAAGACAGGGAAAACTTCAGGCTGGACCCCCTCGATCGATACATTATCGGGCAAGAGTTAGTCGAATATGGGCTGAAGGGGGTCGATCCTGACGAGCTGCTGCCCGTCTATCAGGCTTCCGGTATACTTCCCCATGGATCGGTTGGAGAGATCCAGTATCGGGAATTGAGCATAGCTGTGGATGAATTCGTGAATAAAGCGAAAACCGTCAAGGGCGAGTCGCTGGGAGAATCGTTTGAAGTAGATTTGAGTGTGGAAACCTATCGGATTCATGGAGAATTGAATCATTTCCATAAGGATCGAGGTCTGATCCGTTATCGATTTGTCAATATGAAATCGAAAGATCTGCTCTCATCCTGGATCGACCACTTGCTGCTGTGTGCAATTGTCGACATTGAATTTCAGAAGAAAACCACGCTGATTTGCAAGGACGCTGCCTGGGAATTCAGCCCCGTGAATGAGAGTGAGCCGATTTTGAAAGATCTTTTATCCCGATATTGGGATGGGTTGTCAAAACCGCTGCCGTTCTTTCCGGAATCCGCTTACGGATATGCAAGCGATATTATTAAAAAACAAAAGACTGAATATGATGCCCTCCGGTCTGCACGCAATCGATGGCGGGGCAGCGATTTTAGCCGTGGAGAATCAGAAGATCCTTATTTTCGCCAATGTTTCGGTACGACGGATCCCCTCGATGAGCATTTCAAAATCCTTTCACTTGAAATATATGAACCGTTGTTTTCGCATATAACCAAGATGCAGATATAATCATTGGCACGCTTGATCACGGCGGTGGGAATTAATGCAAACAATCAATTGAGCTCAAAAACGATTTTCAAGGATTGATCAATCTTTCTCATCTTTGGCGATGATAATAATCCGCGAATCTTCACGAGTCTGTGACGGTGGTCAATGGGGCGTGTTTGAAGACAATCGGCGACAGACTTCTTTGAGAGGCCATTACCGCGTGTCGGGTCGATTTCAACATTGGTCACGATTTTTGATTTCTTAGTGCTCCAGGCGGTAATCGGAACAACTTGGATTACCGGAACCCTCGCATTATAAATATCGTTGGTTACGATGATGCAGGGTCTAATTTTGCCTGTCTCAGAATCTGTAGTCGGATCAAGATTAACATCTATGACCATGCCCCTTTTCAGCGTTGTCATTTCGGCCATCCGTTTATCGCTGATTCAGTAAGATCTTTCAGATCATCATTTTCGGAATAGATTTCGGAATATAAATCCGCCGATTGCTTCAATTGCTCAAACTCAAGCTCTCTTTTTAATTTATCAATAGCGGTCCGGACCATGGAACTTTTATCCTTAAATCCATGCTTTTGATAATTACTCAAAAACTGAGCCTGCGATTCAGAAACACTAAATTTTGTCTGTATCATGGGCCCTCCATACTGGTTACATAATTGGTACGTAATTTTAGACCCTATTATAGGTCCCAGATTTTTCATTGTCAATTCCTTTAGCGAAAACCAAGAATGGATTGATCCAGAGACGTGTCTTATGAGCCTCTTGTTACGTAGTCGAATAAATCATTGATCGAATTTACTTTATGACACGGTATGCATATCAACCATTTTTTGAAAGGCATTTTTTCTTATTTGAGAGTCATTCGGGCGAGAACGACCGGGGTTTTTTCGCCATCTTCCGATCGGAGGGTCTTTTTTCGGGCGTTGATATTATAGGTTTGGGACAGATAATTGAAAAACGCCATGGTGGTATTGCGCATACCCGAGGCCAAAACGATTTCACCTGCCGGCGCCAGGCAAGTTTTAAACAGGTTTTCCAGCGGTTTAAAATCTTTCTCTTTGTAAACCACCTCTGAAGCGATGATCATATCGAACCGGCCGTTGAGGCTTGGTTTGTTCCAGTCCAGTTTTCCGATTTCCAGATTGCTTACCCCGTTCAGTTCGGCATTCGCTTTGGCGAAATTGATGGCATGATCATCGGACTCGGTCATTGTGATGCGATGCCCGAAAGCGGCTGCCGTAATGCCGACCAATCCGATGCCCCCGCCGATTTCCAGGATGTGTTTATCAGGGTCCGGGCCGGCAGCGGCCATGTAATCGGCTAAAATCCAGGACGCTTCCCAGATCTTGGCCCAAAGCGGGAAATTTTGCAGCAAGTTATCCGTATTGATAAATCGATCCAGAGAACGGGGAAGAAGAAACTGAAATTTCCTTGACCGAACGGTCATTTCCGTGGTTTCGGTATCATATTCCTGATGAAAGGATTCCAACGAAAATTCGTCTGTCACTATTTTACCCAATTAGAGTTTCGTTCAAATTATTTTTCTTTCTCTTTCTTTTTGATTTTTTTCGGGCGCGTCTTACCCGTGGTTCCTCTCCATATTTTTCCACGTTTGGTGCGAATATCGCCTTTTCCCATACTGTTCACCTCCAAAATTATAGTATATGAATTTCCTTATTAGGACGGCTCCTCTTCTTTTCTTACGTCGGCAAAAGAAAATTTGATAAATGTCTGTGTATGTCTGTGTGGGTCTGTGGCTAATTTAATTTTAAATCATGAACTGAACACTTGCCGCAATTTGCCGCACATGTCTTCGATCGCTTCCCGGGTACGGTCAACCACACCGCTAAGATTGAAGAACGCATGAATCATATCGTCATATTGAAGGCATTTAACAGGAATACCGGCCTTTTTCAACCGGTCGGCATAAGCCAGACATTCGTCTCTCAACACATCGAACTCGGCAACAATAATAAGGGCTGGTGGAAGGTTTGAGAGATTTTCAGCCAAAAGCGGAGATGCATACGGGTGATTTTTATTCTCATCCCGGTCAAGATAGTGATTGATGAAATAAATCATGCCGTCTTTGGTTAACATATAGCCTTCGCCATGCTTGTCATACGATTCCGTACGGGTGGAGGAGAGATCGGTCACCGGATAGATGAGTATTTGGTACTTAATCTCAGGACCCTTCCGGTCGCGGGACATTTGGCAGAGTATGGCTGCAATATTTCCCCCTGCGCTGTCTCCTGCCACCGCTATGCGGAGGGGATCCCCGTTCAGGGTTTCGCTGTTTTCCGACACCCATTCTAGTGCGGCGAAAGCATCTTCAATGGCTGCAGGAAATTTATTATCCGGGGCCAGTCGATAATCTACGGCGACCAACAGACATTTTGCGCCGGTGGTCAGCAATCGACAGGCGCAGTCGTGTGTGTCGAGGTTTCCAACGACCCAGCCCCCGCCGTGAAAAAAGACCAGGATGGGAAACGGACCATTTCCTTCGGGGGAATAAATTCTCACTGGAACAGGGCCATTGGGACCGGGAATGGTTCGGTTCTCAACACCGGCAACCTCTGCTTTGGGACCTCCGAAACCGGCTAATATCGGGTTTCGTATTTCCCTGGCTTCAGTCGGCGTGAGATTCTGGATGGGGGGAATCTCCCTCTGTTGAAGTTCTTCCAGAAGTTCAACGATTTGTGGATTTAAAGCTTTTGAGGTCATATCATGCATCCTTAACCCATTATTCAATCATTCCGGTTTTCCATTATTCCAATATTGATTTTTTCACATGCATGGACTCGGGATCAAGTATTTTCTGGGAAAAACCCTTCAAACATCAGGTTATCAAAATATTTTCGAATCCGGTATCATTAAGCAACGTTAGCGCTTTTCCAGAAACATAGCGAACCGCTCCATCGCCGGTTCAAGAATCGATAGGTCTGAAGCGCAGCAAATCCGCACGGATCCTTCGCCCCCGTTTCCGAATGCAACACCGGGCGCAAGAGAAACTTTTGTTTCTTTCAGCAAAGAGAGCGCAAAAGAAAACGAGTCGGTAACTCCTTCAATTCTGGGAAATAGGTAAAATGCGCCCTCCGGTTGCGGCAGCGAAATCGATTGGATGGAAGACAAGGCCTTAAAGCAGAAATTGACTCGTTTTCGAATCGAATCCCTCAGGGATTCAATATCTGCTTCTCCCTTTTCCAATGCAATTTCACCGGCCCGCTGAAGCATGGACGGTGCGTGGGATACAATAAATTCATTAAGTTGTGATGCTTTATGTATCAAGTCTGATCGAGCAACCATCCAGCCCAGCCGCCAACCGGTCATGCAATAGCTTTTGGAAAATGACTGAATTACTATGACAGCATC
>CAYSUA010000528.1:0-4464 GCA_964433795.1 uncultured Desulfobacteraceae bacterium
TTAATCATGGGCTTATTTTCGCTATTCTTTGTGGTTGGCTCCGCTAAAGCCACCACGGTCATTAAGAAATCTTTTGAGCAAGTAGCACAGGAAGCCGAACTGATATTTGAAGGTAGAGTTCTGTCAAAGGAAACACGGTTGTCGCCTATAAATGATACCCCTTTTACCTATTTTACTTTAGAAATCATCGATGTCGTAAAAGGAGAATACATAGAACAAACCATTGAACTGGGGTTTATGGGTGGACCAAAAGGGGATTTAATACTCAAGGTTTCAGACATGCAAATGCCGGAAGTCGGCGAGCGAGGGATCTATTTTTTAACAACGCATAGTAAACAGTATATTCATCCGCTTTCCGGATGGCATCAGGGACACTACCTCATAATTAGTAGCGAGCAAAAAGACATGGAGGTGGTAGTCCAGGTAAAGCACAAAAAAATGTCAAATAGTCTGTTTAAATCTGTTCGTCCACCAACAGTTGAGGATTTTAAAGAGAACATTCGCAATGTGATTGGTAGGGAAAAATGAAAAGTAAAAAAATTACAGTTTTGATGGTATCAATATTAATAGTTTTTGTTTTTAGCGGTCTGTCTTCTGCATATAAATGGAAAGGGCAGCACTGGCAAAATCCATGGGCTACCTTCTATGCAAATGGAAGCTCAAGCTTCTGGAACGACGCTTTTATTCAGGCTATGGGTAGTTGGAACGCACTTTCAAATTTTACGTATTATTACTATAGTAGTTATACTGATCCTTGTTATATAGGAAATGAACATGGTTGGGGATTTAATTATACCCTGTGCGGTATAGGCTATAATAATGCCGTCGCAGTAAGCCTTATGTTGGTGAATTCAGATAAACATATAACGGCTACTGACATTCATTTTAATAGAAATTTAAAATGGAATGTATACAGTGGAAAAATGGATTGGTACTCGAATGGTGAAAGAATATTTGATTTCAGGCGCGTAGCGGCACATGAACTAGGCCATTCTCTTGGTTTGGGTGACCAATACACAAGCAATTATAGAGGGACCTCGCTTATGTATGGGTATGTTGATGATAATCAACCGGAAACTCCTCAGATTGATGATATCAATGGTATCAGAGCAATATATGGTGGAGGTCCATCTATTGCAAGTTTACAAGTTCGCACGTTTGTAACCCGATTTTATCAACAATGCTTAGGAAGAAATCCCGACACATCCGGTTTAGATGGTTGGGTGAATGCACTGATAAACGGTACACTTTGTGGTGCAGATGTCGCAAATGGGTTTATTTTTAGTCCGGAATTTATTAACCGAAAAACATCCAATGAAACCTTTGTGACAATTTTATACAGGGCCTTTTTTGGAAGAGAACCTGATACAAAAGGTTATAATGGATGGTTGAATTATCTGTATAGTGGTACGAGTCGTCAAAAAGTTCTAAACGGTTTTATATATTCACAGGAGTTTGAAAATTTGTGTGCTAACTATGGTATATCTCCCGTATGTTCAGTGACAACAATTACTACTACTACTACAACGACTACCACAACGACTGAATCAACAACAACTACAACAATAAATGAAAGGTAAGCAAGTCTACTGTGAGCTTCAGAATATTCAAAATTCCTTTTTGAAAGCACCTTTTACCTTGAAAGTCCTTACCTTCGATTCTGGAGTGATAGTAATAAGGAATACTTTTATACTTTGAGCGAGGATGAATGAGATCTTTTTTTTGGTTGTGATCCTGACTGGACCAATGAAGAGGTCGCTTGTTATGCATTGTATCAAAATATTGAAACAAACAAGAATTCGAAAATTATGAATATCGATTTCCGTTACGCGCTTTAAATAAGCCACGCTCAATATATCATGCAGTCAAAAACACTGCCCCACGATAATTAATAGCCATTTCTTAGAAACTTCCTCTTCGTCTGAGAAACCTCGTTTCTTTTTGTGATGAATCCGGCTCCGCCGGCGGCGGGGCTGAACCCTAGACCTCACCAATTAAAGTTATTTAGCCCACGAGATGCACCATGTGCAAAGTATGACGGTTACACCCATTGAATAAACGCTAACTCGTCAATTTTTTCTGCCTCTTTTTTCATAATACGAATCCCTCCCTTCACCTATACGCTTAAATTACAGTCGGTTATGTTACAGGCGTTCTACTTGGCGTGCAACTTGCAGTACAGTCACAGTCAAGGTCCAAAAGTTTTTTACACTTATGAAATAGAAATTATTATGCTCTATAGTGTCATAAAAGGAACAGCTTTCACATTTATCGGAATCGTCATATTGCAGTTCACACTTCCGATTCTCAGTATGGCAAAGTTCGATGCCGAAGGCCGTGAATTAAAAAACCAATTAAGCAAAGCACGTTTCAATCTCTCCATCACAAATGGCTTGGTGACGCTTAATGCTGAAAATGCCGAGTTACAGGCCATATTGGATGATATTCAAAAAAAAACCGGCCTTCAAATTGAATCATATGGAAATATTAATCAACGAATCACAATATCCTTTCAGGAATTTCCGATAGATAAGGCAATCAATAAAATATCCAGAAACTCCGGTATGATTTTTTCAAAAGAGAGGGGCGTGAAAGAATTTCAGCTCTCAAGGGTTGTGATATCAGAAAGCTCCAAAGACCAAATGGAAAGCCGGAGGAAAGAAACAAGCGGAAATAACACCGCTATAAAATCCAGATATCAGAATTCTCATAAATTTTTTGCTGAAAACAACTGTATCGAGCCCTTTGTTGATACCTCTGTTTCAATTATCAAACCTATAACGGACTCGGATACTATACCTCAAGCCGTTGCCAATGAATTGATTGTTCAATTTCGAGCTGGGGTTTCTATGGAAGAAATTAAAGCACTTGCCGCCAAGATAGGGGCAACCATAAAGGAACACATTGCCGCTCTTAGTTATTACGTACTCACACTGCCTGATGGTATTTCTGTAGATCAGGCTCTTACACATTTTACGGGTACGAAACATGTACAATTTGCTGAACCCAACTATCTAATATCTTTGCAATCCATGCCGAATGACCCATTGTTTTCTTCACAGTGGGCCTTGAACAATACCGTTCAAGGTGAAAAACCCGAACAAGCAGATATTAATATGGTAGAGGCTTGGGATTTGGAGAAAGGTAATTCAGGGGTGGTAATTGCCGTGATAGATACCGGTATTGATTATAACCATGAAGATTTGGCTGCCAATATCTGGCACAACCCCGGTGAAATTCCTGGCAATAGCATTGATGATGATCAGAATGGATATATCGATGACATCATTGGATGGGACTTTGTGGATGCCCAAATGGGAGCCGAAGATGAAGATTTTTCCGATCCTGATAATGATCCCCTGGACAGCCAAGGACACGGAACCCTTGTGGCAGGCATCGCGGCAGCGGTCGGCAATAACGGCCTCGGAATAGCAGGCATAACTTGGAACGGTAAAATCATGCCGGTACGTGCAGCCTACAAAACAAAACATTGGGGGGCCATGATTGAAAGTGACGATGCAGCCCGAGCAATTATTTATGCGGCAGAAAACGGAGCGCATGTTATTAATTTAAGTTGGGGGAGCAATATTAAATTAAAACTTATTGAAAGTGCCATAGCTTTTGCTGCCGATAGTGGAGCCCTTGTTTGCACTGCTGCTGGTAATCAAAACACCAGTACCCCTTTTTACCCCGCAGCCTCTGATAATGACGCCATCATAGCAATTGGAGCAACAGGCAAAGACGGCAATAAAGCACATATGGCCAATTTTGGCGATTGGGTAGATGTATCAGCCCCTGGGGTATCTATATATAGCACATATTTGAACAACCAGTATGCTTTTCAAACAGGAACTTCTATGGCTGCTGCTGTGGTTTCCGGGATTGCCGGTTTAATTTGGTCATGGAACCATGATCTAATAAATCTTGAAGTCAAAAATGCCATCATCAATTCAGCCGATAATCCAGAATCCTTGAGAGGAGCTTTACCGAGAGTAAATAGAGTAAACGCATACAAGGCACTTCTTCATGTTAAATTACAAGCATTTGTTGATCTTTTTTGCCAAGAACGCTTATTAATAAGCACAAATGGAACTAATCGTAATATTAAGGTTTTAGGCAATGAAATGCTCAGCGAGACAGGTGTTGTTTACAAATTTATATTTAGTGACGAATTTGCCGGTATGAATTTGACTAATGAAGAATATATAAATCTTTTATATAGAGCCCTTTTTGATAGAAAACCGGATTCGGGCGGTTTAAACAATTGGCTTGATGTCTTAGATGGTGCTGAATTGGAAGATAAAGAACCTCGTGAATATGTGTTAAATGGCATTATTTACTCACAGGAGTTTGAAAATCTATGCGATAGTTATGGCCTTCAACCATAGAAACCCTTATGAATGCTGATGCCTGAAGGTTCTCAAAATAGTGGACACACCGAAGAGCAAAATTATACAAAGAAAC
>CAYSUA010000529.1:0-4463 GCA_964433795.1 uncultured Desulfobacteraceae bacterium
GTTTGGAGACAATTTAGAGAAAGGAAGGTAAGACGATTCATTTTTCGATTCCTGACCAGGCTAAAGAATATATTAATGCAGTCAAAGCCTTTGTCGACAGCGAAATCAACCCGATAGCAGATGAAGTTGATCGTAAAGATAATATTCCCGATCAATTGATTGACAGGATGGCCCAGATGGGTCTTTTTGGACTCTTGATCCCCAGGGAATACGAAGGACTTGGATTTTCGGTTCTTGATACCTGCCTAGTTTCAGAAGAACTGGCGAAAGGGGGTTTAGCCTTTGTTCGATTAATTGCCGGAGGGGGATTGGGGATTGTGGAATCAGGAACTGAAGAGCAAAAGAGGCGTTTCCTTCCCCGACTGGCAAAGGGTGAATTGATCGGAGCAACCACCATGACGGAAAGTGAAGCAGGCTCTGACGCAGGTAACATAAAGACAACCGCAGTGCTTGAAAATGGACAATATGTATTAAATGGTTCAAAAACGATGATCTCACGAGCCGATATTGCCGGACTGTTTTGTGTCTCCACCGTTACCGATCCCGAGGCCACTTCAAAAGGCAGAATCTCACGAATATTAGTTGAGCGAGATAGAAAAGGTCTCACTATCGGTTCACCTGATCCGAAATTAGGGCTCAATGGAATACACACCTGTCAAGTAACTTTCTCCAACTGCCGAGTGCCAAAAGAAAACCTGTTGGGCAAGCTTGGCGGGGGATTTTCCGGAATGCTCGACATGTTGAATATCGTCAGGCTTTGGGTGGTAGCTGCTGCCGCAGTGGGCAGCGCTCAAAGATTATTGGAAATGTCCATTTGGCACGCTAATGAGAGGATCCAGTTTGGTAAAACTATCGGCAGCAAACAGGCGATCCAATGGATGCTCGCTGAGATGGCTACTGAGATTCACGCTGCTCGGGTGATGGTCCACCATGCCGCATGGATAGCGGATCAGGGGGGAAAAATAATCCGGGAAGCTGCCATGGCCAAACTTTTTGCTTCTGAGATGGCCTTTAGGGTCGCCAACAAAGCGCTCCAGATCCACGGCGGGATGGGCTACATGAAGGCTGGTTCCGTAGAACGTTTATTTAGGGATAATCGAGTTGGAACGATAATAGACGGTACCTCAGAGATTCAGAAATTTATCATCGCACGAGATCTTCTGAAACAAGGAAGTTAGGCTGCGGAAGTTATCTCAAAAACTTGCGATGGATAGAACGAATCATAGATTTGAATCCCGTTCGGATCGCCCTCCTATTTGACAGAATATATGGATATTTTCTATATTTGTTATGTAAACCGATAGCGGGGAAATCAAAAATCAGACGAGTTTTTCTCCAGATCATTCAGAGAAGAACTGTAAAAGGAGATCCGTCATGGCGGTAATGACAAAAGAACAGTATCTGGAATCTTTGAGGAAGATGACACCGACCGTATACATGTTCGGCGAGAAAGTTGAAAACGTGGTCGACAATCCCCGGCTCAGGGCCGGCATCGAAGCGACCGCAGCCACTTATGAACTGGCCGAAAAGGAACCTCAAAAGGGCCTTCTCGTCACCCAGAGCCCGCTCATTGATGAATCGGTCAATCGGTTCACCCTGCCTCCCGGATCCATCGAAGACCTGGTGGCACGGGTGAAAATCAACCGCATGCTTGGGCGTTATGTCGGTACCTGCCATCAGCGATGCACGGGACTCGATTGTCTGTGTGCGCTGTCCATTGTCACCTACGATATCGATCGGAAATACCAGACCGGGTATTTCGACCGCTTTAAAAAGTTTCTGACCCATGTGCAGAAGAACGATCTCGCCTGCAATGCCGGTGTCACCGATGTCAAAGGGGATAGATCCAAGGCGCCCCATGCACAGCAGGATAAGGACATGTACCTGCGGGTTGTCGAAAGAAAAGATGCCGGCATTGTCGTCCGGGGAGCCAAGGCTCACCAGACCGGATCACTCTCCTCGCACGAAATTATCGTACTGCCCACAAGAGCACTGGGTGAAGGCGATGAAGATTATGCCGTATCTTTTGCAATCCCCAGTGACACGCCGGGTCTGATCCATGTCGTCGGGCGGTCCAGCTTAGACACCCGGGAGCTGGATGGGTGCGATACCGGCAATGCCCGGTACTCGAAATACTGCCCCACGGTCATTTTCGACAATGTTTTTGTTCCCTGGGAGCGTGTGTTCTTGTGCGGCGAGGTGGAATTTGCAGTGGATATGGTCGTGAAGTTTTCCGCCTTCCACCGCCAGAGCCACGGCGGCTGTAAGTCCGGAAAGATCGACTGTATGACGGGGGCTGCCGCAACGATGATGGATTACAACGGCACTCAAAGGGCCGGCCACCTCAAGCAGAAAATCATCGATATGATTCACCGGGCGGAAACCCTCTATGGTTGCAGCCTTGCGGCTTCATATGAGGGCAAAGCGCAGCCTTCCGGTTCCTATTTCATCGATACGGTTCTGGCCAATGCATCAAAGATTCACGAGGGCCGCGAGATGGCCGAAGCCACCCGGCTAATGATTGATGTGGCCGGCGGTTTTGTCGCCGACTTGCCGTCTGACCGGGATATTGAAAATCCCGAAATCGGTGGTTTGCTTAAAAAGTACTTAAAGGGAGCCGAAGGCCTCTCAGTGGAAGACCGTATCAAGATGTACCGGTTGGTTGAGAAAATGGCCATGGAGAGCGCGGATACGATTTCCGACATCCATGGCGGTGGATCACCCGAGGCCCATCGTGTGACCATTTTCCGTGAATGCGACCTTGCGGCCCGAAAGGAAGCCGCCAAACGCCTGGCCGGTATTGAAGAATGATAGGGTATTAGGTTTCACATTCTTTATTACTATTTTTTGTCCCACATGGCGCCGAAGCATTTCCACATCACTGAAGTGTCTTTGCTGCCGTATCCCTGTGCTCGTGCCATTTCATTGATATGCTCAACGGTTCGCGAAAGAAGTGGCGGCGCGTCATATGCCTTGGCCATTTCAACGGCGAGTCGAATGTCTTTATTGAGCAGATCGACGGTAAAGGCCGGGTCATCGTAATCCTCAGCGACAATATGCTTTCCCAGCTCCTTAAAGAGATTGCTCACTGTACCCGCCTGGCTGGCAGTGATGGTATTATAGAGGAGCTCGGGAGGTATGCCGACTTTCTGCGCAATGGCCATCATTTCTGCCGTAATGGCGTTGATCGAGCCGAACATCAACTGGTTTAGAAGCTTTATTTTGTTGCCGGTCCCCGACGGTCCGACATAAACGATGGTTGATGCAACGCATTCCAGAACCGATTGACATCGATTCATGTCTTCCTTTGATCCACCAACCGGCAATGCCCAGTTCCCCACTGCGATCGGTCGGCCCAGCACCGGAGCGTCCAAGTATCCGGTCTTCTGTTTTAATGCAAGGGCTGCCATCCGTTGCGTACTTTCCGGATCCACGGTGCTCAAGTCAACAATTACCATGCCGGTGCGATTACCGGACAGAAGACCTTCGGGCCCGGCCACGCACAACTCCACTTCAATCGGACCGGGGAGAAACATCAATACGATCTCTGCTGTTTCAGCCAATTCTACCGGACTCCCGGCAACGGCAGCTCCCATTTCCTCGGCCTTTTTTTTCGCTGTTTCCGATATGTCATAGGCAGTTAACGGATACCCGGCTTCAATAATCTTACGTGAAGAGGCCAAGCCCATAATCCCTAAACCGATAACTCCGATTGCATCCATTATATTTTCCTCCCATTTATTAGAACGGTACTTCGTTACAGACAGCGGAAGAATATTTTTTGAGGTGCCATACCGTGATAGCGGACCTGTCAGTATTCATTACAGCGAATATCGGTAAAATGCAAACGATATCATTTTGTTGTGTTCAGTTCAGGATATTATTTATCTCAAATTTCAATTGACAACGTATTGTTATCATAAAAACAGTATGTTATTATAAATAAGAAAATATATATTGACACCTAATATGCTGATAAATATAATGCAAACGATATCATTTTTTCCTGTTCAATTTAATGCGCCTTTCCCCATGGCGCTGAATTCCTATCGATTCCGTTATAAGGGCGGCATACGCATGGGTAAACTTCAAATGAAACAGCTGGCGGATATGGTGGGTGTGTCAACATCCACTATTTCCAGGGCGTTTCGTTCTCCTCACCTGGTTCATCCTAAGACCCGGGAACGCATATTACAGGTCGCAAAAGAGACGAATTATATCTACAATGCCGCAGCCGGTGATCTTTCGAGCAAAACATCAACCGTAATCGGCGTCCTTGTTCCCACAACCAAACGGTCGCTTTTTTCCGACTCGCTTTTAGCGATACAAGATAAAACCCAAGAAAAGCAGTTTTCTATCATTATCGGCAACACGAAATACGATAATGGGATCGAAAAAGAGCTCTTGCTGCAATTCCAGGGACGCCGGGTCGCCGGGATGATTCTAACGGGGTTCGGATTCGG
>CAYSUA010000530.1:0-4458 GCA_964433795.1 uncultured Desulfobacteraceae bacterium
AATGCCTTTCAGGCATAAGCTTAATTATTATCCCGATTAATCGGGATTGACTGTTTTTGCCTCCGCAAGTCGCGGAGGCAAAAGGTCCGTGCCCGTCTGTGTGTGTCGAGCGAACAATGTGAGCGGGTGGCTAATAAAAAAAGTTTCTCTAAAAATCAATATCTAACATGCTTGAATCATAAAGATTTTCTTCAAAGCCACAAGTGCTTGACTTTCTGCTTAACCTGTACAAACTATATTATTTATTTTTTGGAGATGTCATGAAAAGATTTCGAATCGAAGGCTCAACCGGGAGTTCGGTAATACTCATCGGCGAAAAATTAAAAAATCTGGCACAATATATTCCTTCGGATGAGTCGACCATTATCATTACCGATACCAACGTATCCGCCCTCTATGGAAAGGATTTTCCGCCGGGAAACGTGATCGAGATCGGAACCGGTGAGGAAATTAAGACCATCGATACGGTAACCACCGTTCATCGACGTCTACTCGACCTGGAAGCGGATCGTTCATCCTTTATTGCGGCTATCGGCGGCGGTATAGTTTGTGACGTGGCCGGGTTTGTTGCTTCCACATACATGCGGGGGTTGAGATTCGGATTTGTTGCCACTACCCTGCTTTCTCAAGTCGATGCCAGCGTCGGCGGAAAAAACGGTGTTAATCTGGGAGGTTACAAAAACATCGTCGGTGTGTTTAAACAACCGGAATTTGTGATTTGCGATACGAATCTTCTCGATACACTGCCTGAAAAAGAAATCCGCAGCGGTTTCGGCGAGGTTGTCAAGCACGCTGCACTCGGCGATAAGGCCCTTTTTGAATTCATGGAAGACCATTACCAGGGATGTCTCCGGCTTGATGTTGAAGTGGTCCAAAGATTACTCCACGATTCCATCGTTTTAAAGTCCGCTCTCGTCAATGAAGATGAAAGGGAGGGGGGGGTGCGTCGAAGATTGAACCTGGGGCATACGTTTGGGCATGCCATCGAAATGTTAACCGGAGTGACCCATGGGGAGGCGGTCAGTGCCGGTATGGTCATTGCTGCCAAGCTTTCTGAAAAAAGAGGGCTATTGTCCCAGGAAAGCCGCCTACGCCTGGAAACCCTGCTCGATAATATGAAACTTCCAATACATATCCCTTCAGAAAAGCGCCAGGTATTTGAGGCCTTGAGAAGGGATAAGAAAAAAAAGGGAGATCACATCGATTTTGTATGGTTAACCGGTATCGGAAGCACTGTTGTGGAACGAATATCCATCGATTCGCTGGAGAAAGAATTTGACAAAATTTTATTTGCGACTTAGTTTCCCCTCGGAACGAGATCGTTAACAGGAGAGACTGATGCCGCCGATTATATCCATTGTCGGAAATTCCAATTCCGGAAAAACAACCTTAATCGAAAAATTAATACCCGAGCTGAAGAAGCGGGGATACCGCGTCGGGGTGATCAAGCATGCCCACCACGGGTTCAATATCGATAAAAAGGGGAAGGACAGCTGGCGGCATAAGGTCGCGGGTGCGGATACGATACTGGTTTCTTCACCCGGCAAAATTGCAATGGTAAAAGGCGAATCCTGCGGGTCTCTTGATAGCCTTCAGCCCTATTTCACGGACCTGGATCTGGTCATTACAGAAGGGTACAAAAGAGAAGATAAGCCGAAGATCGAGGTGTTTCGAAAATCCGTCCATCCCACACCTGTCTGCACAAACAATGACCACCTGATGGCCATGGTCACCGATTCCAAAATCGATATTGAGGTGCCGACGTTCGGATTTGAAGAGGTTGAATCCATCGCGGATCTGATTGAAAATCGGTTCCTAAAGAATAGGTAGGGTCATATCCGTTTATCACCCCGATCAATTCGCTGAACTGCTAATATCGTAATGTCGTCATCCTGAGCTGAATTGTTCATGTGGAAAAAGAGATTTTCCTTTACCCGATCCAACAGCTCATGCACCGAAAATGTTTCCACATCCAGCAGGGTTTCCAGTCTTTTCCGCGAAAACAGGTCGTCATCGTAGGAACGGGCATCGGTGACGCCGTCCGTGTATCCGATGAAGATATCCCCAGGATTGAGGTTAACCTGCCGAACCTTAAAATCAGTATTGTAACGCAACCCCAGTGCCGGCCCGCTTGGCTTCAGGCGTTCCTTGATACCTTCCGAGTCGATGATATAGGGCGGTTCATGCCCGCCGTTGATATAGGTCAGCAAACCGGTTTTCGGATCCAGGACACCGAAAAACAGAGTCGCAAACATATCCAATTCGTTGTGGTTTTGAAAAATATAGTTATTTGTCAATTGAACCGCTTCAAGTGTATTTTGATGATTGGATTCCGCAATGGTTTGATTTTCTTCATTTTGACAGGTCTTACACTTTTGATCAGTACCGGAAACCAGGATGCCAGCTGAGCAAATATGTCCTGAGTAAATTCGGATCAGGCTTCTGAAAAGCGCCATAAAAAGAGCTGCGCCGACACCCTTGTCACATACATCGGCGATGACCAATCCCACCTGCTTGCCGGGAAGTTCAAATACATCATAAAAATCACCGGCTACCTGACGGGCCGGTTTAAAAAAAGCTGCAAATTCCCATCCCTCAGGCTGGGGCAATTGAGAGGGAAGAAAATTATTCTGCATTTGACGGCCCTGTTCCAACTCTTTATCAAGGGCATCAGAATAGGACTGAACCTTTGTTAAACTTTCCTGAAGCAGCTTTTCAGCATGTTTCCGTTCACGAATCGCATCGGTGATCTGGTTGAACATTTTCATGAAAGCAGCAATGACTTCCCCCAATTCATCCTGGCGGCGAATGGATGGAGAGTCGAAGTCCGGTGCTTTTTGGTCCTGTTGAACCGCATCTCCGGCGCGTATCAGATCGCCTCTCAATTTGAGAATCGGCCTGATGACAATGGGTTCTACTGCAATCCATGCCCCCACGGTCACAAAAATTGAAATAATCACCACAAGCCCCGCGATCCGGAGCATGAACGCTGTCAGTTCTTTTTTTACGGAAACCGCATTATTGCGTAGCACCAAGGCGTATTTTTCCCCAGAATACCCGAACGAACACCCGATGTCGTATCGATAGTTTTTGTCAAGAAGATAACTGAACTGCCCTTCAGCGTGGATATTATCGGCTGTCAACTTTGGAGGGTCACCGAAGCCGGTCAGTTTTTTCCCGTCCGACCCGTAAATCGCCCCTCCTAGAATATTCTCAAAATTTTCAAGTCGCTTAATTCGATCCACGATTGCTTGTATAGGGGTTTTGGAGGACATGCCCTGCAGAATCGTCGAAACCCTGGCCCATGAGATCATCTTCAGCTGATCGAGCAACTCATCCTTTCGGTTGTTATAGGAAGGAATGAATATTATGGTTTCAATGATAATAACGCTGGCAAACACCCATAAAACGATCCGTTTTGATAAACGTGCTTTTGGTATCTTCACAAAACCCTCCAAAATCAGATAAAACGGCTGATTTCCATAGCCCGGATAATTCTTAGTAGAATACCGATCCCTTTGCTTACAATTTTAATGGGATATCCGGACAAATCGATGATCTATAATATGCACTTAACATACTGATGTCCAAGATAAATTTGTTTTTTTGCATTTAATTTGTAACCAAATATCAATGACTGGTTCTTTAGGACCGAAACCCGGTTGGAATGTAAATTGACGATTTATTGAAGGAGGATATATGCCCAAGGAAATATCCAGAAGAGCGTTTCTCAAAGGCGGTGTCGCTGCTGCCTGCACACTGGCTGCAACGAGTGTTCCCTCTGGAGCACTGGCATCCGATGATCAGCAGCATCTGGCGACGCTGCTCGATATTCGGAAATGTACAGGGTGTGAAGGCTGTGTTGAAGCGTGTCAGGAAGCAAACGCCCATAAATACCCGGACCCTAAAAAACCGTTTCCAAAAATGTATCCGAAGCGGGTAAAGGTGTCGGATTGGTCCGATAAGCAGGATGTCAATGATCGTTTAACACCATATAACTGGCTGTATATCCAGCATGCATCCGTCACCGTTAATGGTGAAGAAAAGGAAATTACCATACCGAGGCGCTGCATGCATTGCGCCAATCCGCCATGCGTGAAACTCTGTCCGTGGGGTGCGGCCCGTCAGCTTAAAAACGGTATTTCCCGTATCGATTCGGACATCTGTCTGGGGGGGTCGAAATGCAAGGCGGTATGTCCCTGGGATGTTCCCCAACGGCAGACCGGAACAGGATTGTATCAGGATCTACTGCCCTCTTTTGCCGGAAACGGCGTCATGTATAAGTGTGATCGATGTTATGACCGGGTGGCTCAGGGTGAAGTGCCGGCCTGTGTTGATGCCTGTCCGGAAGATGTTCAGACCATCGGTCCTCGAGATGAAATCATAAAAAAAGCGCATGAAATAGCCGAAGAGATAAACGGTTATGTCTATGGTGAGACCGAAAACGGCGGAACCAAC
>CAYSUA010000531.1:0-4454 GCA_964433795.1 uncultured Desulfobacteraceae bacterium
TAAAAATAGGTTGGAAATAGGGTTGGATAAATATGATACCGGCTTAACCCGTAGATGAAAGGTTGGAAAAATGAGCAAGCGTATCAAAACAGATTATCCTGGAGTGTACTATCGGAAGGTACGCAGGATTGGGGGAAAGGGAACGGAGAAGGTCTACTATGTTGTGTTCAAAAAAAACGGGAAGGTACATGAGGAGAAGGCCGGCCGCCAGTACGTCGATGATATGACACCATCGAAGGCTGTGGGCATACGATCGGATCTGATCGAAGGTAAGAGACTGTTGAGAAAGGATGCGCGGGAACTTGAAAAGGCTCAAAAGGCGGCTGAGATTGGCAAGTGGACCATCAACCGGTTGTGGGAAGAATACAAGTCCCAGAAGGAAGACTCAAAGGGCCTGCGCGTCGATACGAGCAGATACACCAAATATTTGAAAGATAAGTTCGGTTCAAAAGAACCCTATGAACTGATTCAATTGGATATCGACCGGATCCGGATCAAGCTCCTCAAAAAGAAGTGCCCCCAGACCGTTAAGCACATATTGGCTCTGCTGAAAAGAATCGTCAACTTCGGTGTGAATAAGGGTCTGTGTAAAGGTATGGCTTTCAAAATCGAAATGCCTGTGGTTAACAACCTTAAAACCGAGGATCTGAACGCGAAACAGCTACAAAAACTCATAGAGGCCATCGAACAAGATACGAATGTCCATGCTAAGAATATTATGAAGCTGGCCATGTATACGGGAATGCGTCGCGGCGAACTTTTCAAGCTGCAATGGAAAGACGTGGATTTTGACAGGGGCTTCATTCGCATCCGCGACCCCAAAGGTGGTCCGGACCAAATCATCCCGCTCAATAATGCTGCCAGGGATTTATTGAACTCACACCCGAAAGAAGACAGTCCGTACGTGTTCCCGGGTCAAGGAGGCGGCCAGAGGGTCACGATCGACATGGCGGTAAACCGCATAAAGAAAAGAGCGAAGCTCCCAAAAGATTTTCGACCGCTGCATGGATTGCGGCATTTCTTTGCTTCGACAGCAGCCTCCTCCGGTGAAGTTGATATGTACCACTTGCAGCGGCTCCTAACCCATAAGAGCCCGGTGATGACCCAGCGGTATGCTCATCTTCGAGACGAGGCTTTGAGGCGAGCATCTGGGGCGACTGTTTCCAAGATTGACCAGGCGGCCAATGGTACCAATGAAGAGAAGGTTGTCAATTTAGACGATCGGAAAAAATAGTACACCCGGAATATAGAGTCTTTTTTTAACCATATCCGGATTTGGGGGAATTCAAATTCAAGATTTTCTTGATTTTGACGATTATTTTTATTATTAATGAAAATAACGTGGATTATCCCACCCCAATGAAAGGAGGCTCTGTGAAAACTAAAACGGATTTAGGCAAAAAGATCCGCAAGCACAGGGAACGGTTAAAACTTAAGCAGGCCGATTTAGCCACCAAGATGGGATTCAATTCGGCAGAAACCATTTCACAGATGGAGCGTGGAGATAGGGAAATAAAGGCATGGGAACTTGTTGAACTGGCACGGCATTTATTCGTCAGTGTGTCAGACCTTATTGGGGATCAGGCACCGGAACAACCCCCCATAGTAATGTGGCGCCAATCTCCAGACGATGAAAAGGAACTAAGGGAAGCTCAGTTTCTAAAACGCTATAGGCAATATGCGCTTTTAGAACAACTGAGTGGTTCTAAAATTGGCCGCCCCTTACCCCAAATGAGTGTGGATCCGGACACTCTCAATTTCCATACCGCCGATCAATTTGCTTTTGATATCCGGAGGGAATTCAATCTTGGGGATCGGCCGGCTGGAGATATCGAACGGGTTCTTCAAAACGTTTTAGGGATAAAGATTTGGTATATGGAAATGGATGAAGGTTCCGCCGCATCAACGTATAGCGAATTGGGACCGGCTATCTTAATGAATGCCAGAGAAGCCCCGTGGCGACGCAACTTTAATTTCGCGCATGAGCTCTTTCACCTAATCACATGGGAAAGCCTACCGCCGACCACCATATCCAAAATTCCCGGTCTTTGGGAACGTCTGGAAAAAGCGGCAAACGTATTCGCATCATGTCTTTTGCTTCCACCGGAACCTGTTACGGTCGAATTTAAACGATCTCTGAAAAATGCGAGCATTTCTTATTCCGACTTGATCGGAATCGCCAGGGACTTCGGAGTATCCACGGAGGCCCTGCTCTACCGCCTTTCAAATCTGAAACTGCTACCCCCGAAAACCGTAGAGAAAGTTCTCAAGGATCCTCTTTTTAGAGAAATTGACCGTTCAACCATGAAGGAGTGCTGGTGGTATCCCCTTGAAATTCCCGAGCGATTCGTAAGGCTGGCATTTATGGCCTACCAAAAGGGGCGACTTTCCAGAGCCAAGTTCAGTGAGATGCTCGATACAAGCCTCCTAGACCTTCCGGAAGTTCTCCAGGAGTACGGGTTGACAGACCAAGAGGGATTTGATGCTGAAGTGCGTGCTGCTTGACTCAAATATCGTCATTGAAGCATATAGCCTCAGAATATGGGAAAAGCTCATTAATCGGGTTGAAATCAGTGTCTCCTCAATCGTCGCACATACCGAATCCCTGTTTTATGTTCGCAAAGAAGGCCGTATCCCTGATGCCATCAATTTAAAAAACCTCATCGCTAAAGGCAAAATCAAAGAATTCACAGCCTCTTCAAAAGACTTATCGGAACTTTACAACCGATTTGACAGTGTATTCATCGAAGGAATCCATGATGGCGAAGCCGAGTGCCTTGCCTTGATTATGAAACAGAGAATCAAGGGAGCCCTATTCTGTTCGGGGGATGCCGCAGCAATACAGGCGCTGGCCATGCTCGACCGTTCCGAAGACGGCATATCCTTTGAAAAACTTCTGAAAAGCGAGGGGCTTCAGCAGAAATTGCGCAGACAGTTTACTGAAAAGTTCTTTAAAGAGAATCTCAAACAAGGATTTCAAAATAGAATTACACTTACAGGGCTCAAAAAATAGTTGCCGAGGAATATTTCCGACGCTTACCGTAAGAATATTCGAGCAGAAAGGACGGAGAGCTGATTCCGTACTCAGATGCCGAGAGCATAAAGACATTGTGATTTCGAGTTTTCAGGGATAGCCGCTGCAGGGCGACAAGGCCAGTTCCCGACTGGCCTTCCCTGAAATCCATCTTCGGATGCGCAACGGGGGCGCATGATGGCTAAGAAAAAACAAGAACTCACCGACCGTTCAAATCTTCTTCGATCAATCAAATACCGCTGGGAGTTTCTTAGGCGAAATTCCGAGTATAGGACCTGCTATGATGGAATAACAGAGTTAAGAAAATCCGAAAAATGTAAGCCAGAGGAGATACACGAACATTATCAAATCGGCTCTGAAGAATACGAGAATGAAAAAGCTAGAATAAAATATTTCAATGAGTTAGAGGAGAAAGCCTGTAAGAAATTTGGTATTCGATTCCCACCACTGCCAGATCCTGAAAAAGAGCTTAATGAATTGTTTGACTTAGCAGATGATGGAGATGTGATTTCCGCATTATTAAAGTTTAATGCGGGGGCGTTCACTGAATTAAGCGCGGGCCACCTCTATGATGACTGGGATGGAAAACTAACTCTGCAGATCGACTTTTCAAAATTAAACTCAGTTCCAGCACTGCTTGAAATATTGAAAATCCGATTCGGCCAACTGGATGAACTTTATAAAAATAGTAAAGGAAAAGGCAAAAAATATATTATTGACTATGATCTCATATTAAAAGCCGGAGATATGAGATCTGAAAATATAAAGAGTGCGGATGTTGCAAGAAAAATATTTCCGCGTGATTTTAACCCAAATAATTCAAAAAGAAATCCCGAATCGGCGACCAGAAAAATAAAACATTACTACAAAACTTATAAAATGCTTATTAATGGTGGATACAAAGACATAACCTTCCAATAATTTTCAACAAAACCCCCATCAAACAGGACAGGACAGATTTACCGGCATGTAGATTTGTCCGAACAAATTTACCCTCGCATAAAACCTCACTCGACCGAGCCCCTTCTCATCTCTATATAAGTAAACCAGCATACAAACTTATTAAAAGATGGAGGTAGAACAAAATGAACGAGGACCTGAAATACGTTGGCGAGAAAGAAGTTAGCAAAATTACCGGCCGTGCCCTACCCACCTTGAGAAATGATCGCCATAACAGGCGCGGGATCCCGTACATCAAGATGGGGCGGAGTGTCCGCTATTCTGTTCAAGATGTCATTGCCTTCATGGAGGGCAATAAGATCGATACTGAGGGGAATCTCCGTGCAGCTGCAGCCTAGGCTCCCCAGTCGAAACCCGAGTCTCACAATTTCTGAAGATATCCGGATACGTATCGAGAGCCTTAATAAGGTTCTATCCGGGTTTCCCAACCGTAAAAGGAGAAAACTTAACTGATTTAATT
>CAYSUA010000532.1:0-4448 GCA_964433795.1 uncultured Desulfobacteraceae bacterium
ACGCGCACGAATCGGCTCACCTCCAAAGCCTATTCCTGTAAGTAACTTGGGCTTTGTGCATAACCGCAAATTTCAAATTCGTATTTTACTTATGTGGTTAAAGGATTATATTAGTTCTATTGATTTGTTTAATTATTGATAATTCTACTAACAGGAGGTTACTTTATGTTTCATTCTCTTCTTGAAAATCGGCGCAGTATACGAAACTTTGAAAACAAAGCGGTTGAGGCTGAGAAGATTGATCTTTTGGTGGAGGCAGCACTTCGGTCTCCATCTTCCAGAGGATTTAATCCATGGGAATTCGTGGTCGCAACAGATCCGGGCGTTATCAAACAACTCGCAAAATCCAAAGCAGCGGGATCTTCCTGGATGGAAAATGCACCGCTGGCTTTTGTAATTTGTGGAGATCCCGAAAAGTCTGATGTCTGGATAGAGGACACATCCATTGCCACAACCATCATCCATTTAGCGGCAGCTTCACTGGGGTTGGGGAGCTGTTGGATTCAGATCCGGGAGAGAGCGCACAATGACTCCAAGTCTGCAGAGGCTTACATCCAGGAAGTATTGAATATACCTTCCCGGTTGAAGATTCTATCGATGATTGCAATCGGGTATCCGGGAGAGGAAAAAGCAGGACATCCCAAATCCGAGCTTTTATTTGATAAGGTTTCTTATAACGGATACGGACAGAAAAAATAAAGGTGTGGCCTCTGATTATTAGCTTCCTTTTTTTAATATTGACGGGATGCAGCAGTTTGTCCATCGGCCCTATTTTGTCGGAATTGCCTGATGGCGTCCACATCAATCATCTCGGAGACCTTGAAAATAAGGCAATTAATGAAGCGAGCGGCCTTGCAGCATCACACTTGCGATCCGATATTCTCTGGATCATCAATGACAGCGGAAATGAACCGTTGCTCCATGCCCTGGGATTAGACGGAAGTGATCGGGGATTTGTTCGTGTCGATGGCGCCGAAAACATAGACTGGGAAGATTTGGCATCATTCACATACAATGAAATACCTTATATTCTGATAGCCGATGTGGGTGACAACCCTGAACACAGAGAAACCGGCACCATTTATATCGTTAAGGAGCCCCGCATACAAGGTGTCCGATTAAGAAAAGGACTCTCAGTGAGTCCGGAATGGAAGATCAACTTCCGTTACGAGGATACCCCCAGAGATTGCGAAGCCGTCGGCGTTGACACGGAGAACCGACGGATATTTCTTATCACTAAACGGACCGTACCGCCGATGCTCTATCAACTGCCGTTGCTCCCCTTCCATGACCCATCCATATTAACTGCAGAGAAAGTTACGGAATTGACCGGTACCCAGTCTCACACGTTGCTGGATTACATACAGTATCAATCCGCACCAACGGCTATGGACATTGCTCCAGATGGTTTTATGGCTGCGATTTTAACCTATAACGCGATCTATCTTTTTTCCAGGACTCCCGGTGAAGACTGGATTCGAACATTCAGTGGGAAACCGGTTATGGTGCCGATTCCCCGATTATATCAGGCAGAGGCTTTGGGCTTTGGCATGAAGGGGGATCGTCTCTTTTTTACTTCGGAAAAAGATTCTGCACCCCTGTATAGAATGGATATAAACAGAAGATTAGATCATTTGAAAGGAGAATAGATAAATGAGCCTTCAAGACCGACTTAATGCACTTAAAACCAATTTTGAATCAAAAGCCCCAAAGGAAGCGTTGGAGATCATGCACAGGGCTACCGGCGATCTCAGAGAATCCGGCATTCTCAACGGAATTCTCAATCTCGGTGCTCAAATTCCGGAATTTTCTTTAAATAATGCGGATGGAACCATGTGCCATTCAAAGGATATTCTTTCAGAAGGCCCCATGATCCTTACCTTTTATCGGGGGAAGTGGTGACCCTACTGTAATCTTGAGCTGGAAGCTCTTCAAAAAGCAGTGCCCGAATTTAGTGCCCTTGGAGCCCGTTTGCTGGCTGTCTCTCCCCAGGAAAAAATGTACAGCCGGGAACTGATCAAGGAAAAGCAGTTTTCGTTTGAACTGCTGAGTGACACCGGCAATAAGGTTGCCAAAACGTTCGGTCTCGTTTATACATTACCAGATGATCTGCGGCAGCTCTATGTAAAGTTCGGGATCGATCTGGAAAAATACAACGGTGATGAAACGTGGACCTTACCCATTCCTGCACGGTATCTTATAGACCAGAAAGGAATCATTCGTTATGTCAAAGCGGATCCGGATTATACCGTCCGACCCGAACCAGAAGATACACTGACAGCTCTTAAGGAAATAACTCAATAGTGATGAGCGCTTGCTATCCGGACGGCTGACCCAAGTCAGATGCATAGGGTTTTCAGAAAGGGGAAAAGATGCTGACCGAGTCGGAGAAACTGAATGTATTGACCACCTTGGGGATCGAGCTCAATCAGGTCAACGACCTCGATATTTTAATGGAGCGGATACTTACTGAAGCGCGTCGTTTTGTAAATGCAGATGCGGGTTCCATATACATTCGACATGACGATTCGCTGCATTTTTCCTATACCCAAAATGACACACTGCAGAAAAAATTGGCAGCCGGTGAAAAGCTCATTTATTCCGTCTTTACCATTTCCATTGACGAAGAGAGTATCGCCGGATATGTGGCCTCCACCGGAGGACCCCTTAACATTCCCGATGTATATGAAATCGATCCGGTCAAACCATATCACTTCAGTAAGAAATTTGATGAAGTATCCAAATACAGAACCCATTCCATGCTGACCATCCCTCTGTTAAATATAAAAGGAAACGTTCTCGGGGTGCTCCAAGTCATTAATGCACAAGATCCGGAAAACCGGGTGGTTCCGTTCTCTGAAACCGATGAAAAAATGATGGCACATTTTGCCAGCACGGCTGCCTTAGCCTTGGAGCGTGCTCAGATGACCCGTGCCATTATTCTCCGGATGATCCGCATGGCCGAGATGAGGGATCCAAAAGAAACCGGTGCTCATGTAAACCGGGTGGCAGGATACTCAATCGAAATCTATGAACATTGGGCTCGCAAAAACGGCCTTGCGGATATAGAGATCGATCGAAATCGCGATATCTTCCGCATGGCAGCAATGCTCCATGATGTGGGTAAAGTGGCAATTTCGGATACCATATTGAAAAAGCCGGCTCGTTTTACGGACGAGGAATTCGCCATCATGAAACAGCACACCGTATTGGGGGCCCGGCTCTTTGTTGATAAGCAATCGGATTTTGACGATGTTGCAGCAGTGGTTGCACTCAACCATCACGAAAAATGGGATGGTAAAGGGTATCCCGGTTATGTGAGTGTGGAAACCGGAAACCCGCTTCCCGGACATACAAATGCCGACGGGTCGCCTGTCGGCAAAAAAGCAGAAGAGATTCCCCTTTTCGGAAGAATCGTCGCGCTGGCTGATGTTTTCGATGCCCTGTCCTGTACAAGGGTCTATAAAGAGGCGTGGTCTGAGGATCGGGTTCTCGATACCCTTCGAAAGGATTCCGGCACCCATTTTGATCCTGAACTCGTGGATATCTTTTTTAATAAAATCGAAACCATTAAGTCCATCCAGCAGAGATATCAGGAATAATAAGCCATAATTTTAATTCATCTTAGCTCTCGCCATATTTATCAATTTTTTTCTATGGTTATTAATAAAAAATCAAACGATTTTGTAAAAAATTTCAAATTCCCCCGCCAGGGAAGGACGGGATAAAAAGGCGTGCGAATTACGTATCATGAGGCATACATGGTGTACGCCGCAATGATAGCGAAATGAAGCACAACGCAGAAGTTGGACTTTTTACGAAATCGAATTGGAGGAAAATGAGAATGGATGCTATCGAAGCGATTTTGACAAGACGCAGCGTGCGCAACTATACGGATCAACCGGTACCGGAAGATACCATTCAACTTTTGTTGGAGGCAGCGGTCAGCGCTCCTTCAGCAAATAATCAGCAGCCTTGGCAATTCATTGTCATCGAGGACAGGGAGATTCTAAAAAGCATACCGTCGGTGCATCCATACTCCAGCATGCTGAATCATGCACCGCTGGCAATTGTTGTCTGTGGGGATCTTTCCCGGGAGAGATTCGGGAAATATTGGGTGCAGGACTGTTCTGCTGCAACACAAAATATTCTTCTGGCAGCGCGGGCATCGGGGCTAGGAGCCGTGTGGTTGGGGGTTTATCCGCTTGAAGATCGTGTCATTGGGCTTCAGAAACTTCTCGATATGCCTGAATCGGTTATTCCGCTTTCACTGATTTCCATCGGATTTCCGGCAGCCGAACAGGGTCGTGTCGATCGTTACGATGCCGGGCGGATACATCGTAATAAGTGGTGACAATAGATTTGGATTGGAGTGTTGGAGTAATGGAATATCCAACACTCCAATACTCCATTACTCCCTAAATAGACTATGCGGTTATGCAGAAACC
>CAYSUA010000533.1:0-4438 GCA_964433795.1 uncultured Desulfobacteraceae bacterium
GGATAATAAAAAAGCGGCTTAAACCCGACTCCACTTTTTTGTTGCAAGATCATTCTTCAATTATTTCTGGACTCAATAACGGAAGTCGGGGCCGACTATTGCGTCATTGGCGGACTTGCAGTCAATGCCTACGCAGAACCGGTCGTAAGCTTGGACTTAGATGTGGTGATCGCTGCAACAGATCTGCAGACAATGTGCCTGGTTGTAGAAAAGCATTTTAAAATCGAGCAGTTTGCCCATAGCGTGAACCTCACCAGCAGCGAATCTGATCTTCGCATTCAACTTCAGACGGATACCCGGTATCAGGATTTCATTCCAAATGCAAAAGTCAAGGATGTGTTGGGATACGAGATGAAGGTAGCCCTAGTTGAAGATGTCATTAAGGGTAAGGTTTGGGCATACTCTGATCAGCAACGCCGAAGAAGCAAGAGACAAAAAGACCTGGCGGATATATCCCGGCTCATTGAGGCTTACCCAAGTCTAACCGATAAAGTCCCTGCCGAGATTCAGGACAAATTGGCATGAGGACGCAATTAATCTATTTTATAATCAAACTCTGATCAACCAATTACCTTTCAGTATCCGGCTTTTTAGGAACCGATGCGTTTCAACGCACCGATATTTTTCAATTTTTGAATATTTCGCATAATGAGAGCTGGGCTGACAACTAAAAAGAAAAATAATTGTCATGCAGAAAAAAATAACCTCCTGATAGCATAAAGGCTGCTTACTTCAACTTCCGATGAAAGGGACCAGATTCCATCGCTGTTGCCCCTCATTAACCAACCGGCAGATGCCTGGCTTTTAAATCGCGCCACAGATTGCGACGCCGGTCGTGTTTTTTGCGCCACCGGGTTATTAAAACCCTGTATTCATCTCTGTTGAGTTCAAATACCGCTTGCGCCCATCGGGCATGTTGTTCATAGTCCGACTTGCGGGTATCGGCAGGATCTGGAACAATGTGCCTCAGTTGTTTTTGCCAGACTTCTAGAGCGGTTTTAAGGAAGGAATCGGGTTTCATTTCTTTGAGACTCTTGCGCCGAGACGCAGTCAGATCATCTTTGGAATCGCTTTCCTGAAGAACGGTTTCCCAAAAGGTGGGATATTTTTTTGTGATCTTTTTACCTTGTGAAAGATCCGAGGTTAATGGAACCAGCCAGAGCCATTGTTTTTTAAACGTTTTTGTATCGTCTTTTAGATTCGACAGCCACTCAGCCAATTTGTTTAAAAACCAGCTTTTCTTGTTCTTGACATCTAGTTGGGCATCGATCAGCCAGTGAATCCAAGTATCTGCAACTTTGTACGGATCCATAAAATACGGATAGCTGCGAACCGCCATTTCATTCTTCCACTTGACAATAAGCGGAGAGAGCGTCCCATGAGTATCCGATTTAGATAATCGCCGGTACGCCGCGAGAACCGCACTCCATTTTTCCGGTGTATCAAATACCGTCCCCTGGAATTTGGCGGCAGCGCTACGACCGGGGTGTTTCAGTCGCATTGCGACATCACCCCATTTATTTAATAAAAGCGTAATCTCTTTTTCGCCATTATCAAAGTGTGATCTCCTCTCTATTATGAGCAAAGTTGTTTCCGGGTACCAAGCTTTCTTCCTATAGTCCGAAAGGTAACTTGAAAAAGTTTTGACAAGGAAAGATTCAGCCTCTTTAAAATTGTTATGCGACAACGCATCATCAACAAGCGGTTTGCCATACCGCCAATTTTTTTCGAGGTGTTTTCGGCAGGATTCAAGGTATTTTCCCGGTTCAAACCGCTCTTCAAAGTTATGATGAATCTGGTGCCAGGCTGAATAGGTGCTCTCCAAATTCGCACCATGGTCACCTTCTTGTAGAAATTTATATATTTCCCTACAGATATCATCCGGGAGTCGGGTATAGTAAGCCGTCAATGCTTTTTCATCCAAAGCCACCATTTCAAAGGCGTTTTCAAGAGAAATCGTCTTTTCTGCGAAGGTTCGGCCGGAATGTCTTTCATGCTGCGAGGATAGCCACAGCCATGTCAAGACGCATTGCGTCATGCTTTCTTGAAGAACACAGGGTTCTCCGTGCTCAACCCCCATCCATTCCGGATACAGGCCGATCTGATCGTCCATTTCCTCCAGTGCATCCAAAAATACATCCGGATCATTCACTTCTTCATAGACATCTTCAATCAGTCCCAACATATCTTTTGCGACGGGCCCCAGATCATCGGCAAGACTCCAGCCGTCAAAATAGGGCGGTTCCCAGTGATGGTCCTCAACGGCATATTTTCCGCCTTCATCACCCAATTCGCCGATGGCGTCGTCAAATTTGCTCCAGAGCGAAACCCAGAACTCCATGGTTCGTTTAAGGGACGCCAATGGCTTTGTTTTTCCTTTGCTTACCGAGCCTTGATCTGCAGCCAGAATTTTTTTTACCGTCGCTGCCATATCCGGGTCTATTTTTGTGAATTCATCCATGAACTGATTCAAATCAATTGAAGCGGACACGACCGTCAGCAAACCGGCGATTTGTTCCGACGTCAATGATTTCACCAACATTTGTCCGATAGCAAGCTTGTTTTTTGACATTTTTTCTCCTGTGACAATTTTGAGCAGGATGATGGGACCTTCTCTGTTACAATCCAGCTGTCTTTATATATTACCGATTGGAGTCACTGTTTTTCCGGGAAATTCGTTTTGGAGATCACCGGCAAGTGTTTCAACCACGGATTTGCCCCTAGCGTGATCCTTTGGCCGTTGTGCAATCATCCGACCGATATCCCAATAAAGCGCACTATAAGGCCGATATTGCGCTGCGAGAAGCCATGGCCGAACTCCTCAGTCAATTTTGCAGACAGTGTCTGCCAAATCTCTGCGCCGTATGCCGCTCCCTGATTGTTAAGAATTCCCGGCCGGATGCAATATACCGTTCCCGGAACCCGTCAGGATCTATTAATATATCGAAAGAGAAAGGGAGTTATAAATTCATACCAGTCCCGAAGTCCTTCTAAATCAATCCCCATACCCAGCTATTCCCACTCGATTTCTCGCACCAATGGTGCGAGTTTATCCTATTCAGCATAAATCATACAGAACCTCCGCATTTTCCAGAGATTTGAAACCAAGAAACTGGTTATGCTAAGAAGTTCCTGTTGCGAATCTTTTGGCCGTTATAAAAAACCAGTTCCTGTCTCACTGGCACAAAACGATGATTCGACCGATATCCAAGCGCTAATGCGGGTAGCTCCCCAAGCTTTTCCTTAAAATCCATTGGCATGTTTTTGTGGATAGAATCGCATAATTTCATGCCCGCCCCGCCTTCCTGGATGGAATTCTAAAGAACATTGTATCGTCGCCCCTTCCTTTAGAGCTTCGCGTTTCCTTTTTTCGGAAAGTTTCTTCAAAAGATAGTATGCACCTCCTATCTCCCTATAAAAATTCTTTATATTTTCCCCAAAAGGCTATATACTTACACTATCTTTACAAGGAGCCTAACGTGCAAAAGAAATCATTAATCGAAACGAATCCCTATCTGCAGGACTTGAAGAAATACCGGAGATCTCTCATCACAAATGTTTCAAGTTCCACAGCAATAGAAACCGGTGATAGCGTTTTATCTGTCACCAATACGCTTACTGAGGTTGCAGACAGATTATTCATTGTCACCCCATTGAAGCAGAAATCGACTTCTCAATAATTTCCGAAAAAATCCCATCCATGATCCGATAATCTCTGCTCATGCCCGCGTGCACCGCCAGAATATACTTTTGTTTCTCCAATCCACTGATAATGCTGAAATCCAGAAGCGGTAGCCCAGCCTGCAAGGCCATTAGTGTAGACAGTAACCGTGCAATTCTTCCATTGCCATCCCGAAAAGGGTGTATCAGAAGCAGCTCTGTATGGGTTTGGCCCTGGACCCTTAGCGCCAGGACATTTTTGGTCCATCCATATTTACATGTCATATGTATAGAGGACTCCCTTGTCAGGTCATCCTTGCAGCGTCCCATGATGACAAGGTGTTTAGACCAACTAATTTCTCCAACCAATGGTTGGAGTTTTGGATGCTCCGCATAAGATAGATATAACTAGCGCATGGAAAGTTGAAGTTGGGGACGGGGACGTCCATTGGATTATTGCTTTAATGAAAAACATTGAGTTTTTGGATAGTTGGCGGAATTCAATAAACCAATGGACGTCCCTCAAATTCGTCCCTCCTCTCGTGCACCTTCCCGGCGAACTGTTTCCAAAATGGAAATAGTTGAATCCCGATCCAGCTCACCGGTTTCAAATATATTTTTCAGGTGTTTGTTAATGGCGGGGATCTTCACCCCGAACAGCTCGGACAGTGCTTTCTGGGTCAGCCAGACGGTTTCATCCTGAAAAAAGACATCAACTTTGATGGCGCCGTCCCGGGCCTTGTAAAGAAGGAATTCCCCCTTTTTTTTCAATGAGTTT
>CAYSUA010000534.1:0-1497 GCA_964433795.1 uncultured Desulfobacteraceae bacterium
CTGCGTTCCTTTTCGAGAACCGTCAGTTCTTCGAAGGATTCGCCCGGTTTCGCCAATCCGTGCCGCTCGTTGCAGGCTTCTTCGCACTTTCGACACCCCACGCATAGCGTTGTGTCCACAAGGCAGCCATATCCGTCTTGGATGGCTTCGGAAGCGTGGACCGTTTTGTCTTTTTTGAAAAGAGACGACGCGGCGAGGGTGCCTGAGAGTTTTAAGAAATCTCTTCTATCGATGCCCATGAAATCCTCTTTCAGCCTTTCTGAATTTGGATCCGGAAATGATCGGAACCTTCTTTCATTTCAACAATCTGGTCCGGGGACCGCTCAACGATTGTCACCAGTTCTTTCACTGCATCCGGATCTTGCATGGAGATCTCCAAAATATCACCCGATACCATATCTTTCAGGGTCCGTTTGCATTCCAACAGGCAAACCGGCCAACCCACTCCCACAAGATCTAATTCCGATTTTTGTGACATTTTTTTCTCCGAGCGAATTCAAGTATCGAGTATCGGATCGAGTATCGGAGTATCGGGGTTAAGTGCAACAGGTGTGCCGAAGGCTGATATTCACTAAATAATAGTATAACTATCTTTTATTATTATAATAATTTCCAAATTCAAATTTGACTTGAATCAAAATACTATTTAATGATATTTAATCACATGTTTAAGGTATTAAACACTTATTTAAACACATGGGGTATTAAATGAAAGAACAGGAAATCAATAGACACTGGAAAAAAGTCATTAACACCATGAACGAAGGTTTGATCATGATCGGCCTGGACGGTTCCATCATCATGGTAAACCGAGCCTTTGAACGGCTCACCGGTTATGAAGCCGACGAACTCATCGGATGCCCTTGTACCGTACTCAACTGTGATGCTTGCGATATGAACACCCAAACGAATGGAACCTGGTGTGTCCTTTTTGAAAAGGGCAAGGAGGTTACCAAACGCTGCATGCTGGTGAAAAAAGACGGAAGGCACCTAAAAGCTTTAAAAAATGCTTCCATACTGACTGATGATAATATGCAACCGATCGGGGCTGTGGAGACCATTACCGACATATCGGAGCTTGAACGTTTGGATCAGGAAGTGGACCAGTTAACTCGCCAGTTGGACCAAGAGGGCGACTTTCACGGGCTTATTGGAAAGTCTGTGGCCATGCAACAGGTCTTTGAAGTCATCCGGAAAGCATCCCAAAGCGAAGCCCCGGTAATCATTTATGGGGAGAGTGGAACAGGCAAAGAGCTTGTGGCCAACGCCATCCATCAACTGGGACATAGGAGAAAGGGACCTTTTGTCCAGCTGAATTGCGCCGCCCTCAATGAGTCATTACTTGAAAGTGAATTGTTCGGACATATTAAGGGTGCGTTTACAGGAGCCTATCGACACAGAGAGGGAAGATTTGAGGCAGCCAACGGGGGAGATTTCTTTCTGGACGAAATTGGTGACCTGCCGCTGTCCATTCAAATCAAACTCCTTCGAGTATTG
>CAYSUA010000534.1:1507-3640 GCA_964433795.1 uncultured Desulfobacteraceae bacterium
GAACAGGTCGGCGACCATCGCCCCATTTCAGTGGACGTTCGAATCATTACCGCCACCAACAAAAACCTCGAAGAGCTGATCGCCCTGAAGCGATTTCGTGAAGATTTTTATTTTCGTATTAATGTCATACCGATTCATCTTCCGCCATTGAGGGAACGCATGGAAGATATCCCGCTTCTTATCAACACCTTTATCAATCGCTTGGCATCAAGAACAGGAAAGCCGATTACCGGTCTCACTCATACGGCAATGGATAAAGTAATGGCCTACCACTGGCCGGGAAACGTGAGAGAGCTAAAGAGTGTATTGGAATACGCCTTTGTCATCGCTGAAAAGGGACTCATTGAACCGGATCACATTCCGCGCCTCCAAGGAAAAAACACAAAACAAGACTTTGGGGCGCCTGCAATGGGTCAGCCTGAGGCCGCATATTCAGACGAGAAAGAAGCGCTCATCCGTGCTTTGCGACAGAGCAACGGCAACCAGTCTCAGGCAGCTCGAATCCTCGGGATCAATCGGGTGACAGTATGGAACCGAATGAAGAAATACGGTATTGATCTTAAAAGAGTCATGGTGTCTCAACCAAACTAGCCCGAACACTTCATTCGGGCTATCCCAAATTTACTGGATCAGTATAAACATTGACATGAGGCGAGGTAGCATATGAGTGATGAATTAATCGGTTATCAAGAAGCACTTGATCTGACCCTTGCGCATATATCACCGCTGAATTCCATTGAGATCCCCTTAAATGACAGTACGAATCATCGGAGTGCGTCGGATGTACACGCCGCAGTCGATTCACCATCGGTGAATACGTCTCTAAAGGATGGGTATGCCGTTTATTCAGGAGATATTGAGACGGTATCTTCGGAAAGGCCCGTGAAACTGGAGATAGTGGATGTGGCGGCAGCCGGGGTCCCGAGTAGCGGTTCCGTCCGGTCCGGAACCGCCATACAGGTCCTCACCGGGGCGCAAATACCTCACGGAGCCGATGCCGTTGTTGCCGAAGAATTCATTAAAAAAGAAAATCACTCGATATTTGTGGCCAATCCAGAGGAGTCCGGTCGTAATATTTTGATAAAAGGAACCGATGTTGGAACGGGTGATGTCATTGTTCGTTCAGGAGATCGGTTGACACCGGGCAGGATCGGGCTTCTAGCATCCGGAGGGCTTGCGACAGTGACGGTAACACCCCGACCTCGGGTTGCAATTATCGCCACCGGTGATGAAATCGTTTTGCCGGGCGAACCGCTTCCGGACGGCAAACTCTATGCAAGCAATCTCGCCGCCCTCAATGCCTGGTGCAAACGATTTAATATGGATACACGTTTAACAGTTGTATCCGATGATGAGAAGCGCGTATCGGAAACCCTAGATCGTTGTGCAAAGGAAAATGATGCGGTTTTAACCAGTGGGGGTGCATGGTCGGGCGATCGGGATCTGGTCGCCCGGGTATTGTCGGAATTGGGCTGGAACAAGATTTATCACCGGGTTCGAATCGGGCCGGGAAAATTCATACTCCCCGGAGGGCCGCCTTCCAATCTCATGGCGTTCATCCATCTGGCACTCCCCGCGCTCTGGCGGTTGGCGGGAAATGAGAGATCTCCGTTGAAACGTAAAACAATATATCTTAAAGAACCGGTCCATGGCAGAGTAAAAAATTGGACACAGTATATATTCGGTCAGATTAGCGAAGATGAGATGTTTCAACCCATCCGATGGTCCAGCCGTCTTAAAAGTATGGCGGAAGCCCACGGAGTGATTGCCATTCCCGAAGGACTGGATCACTATCCGGCAGGAGAAAAAGTAACTGCGACATTGCTGATCTAAGGTTCTAACTTATTGCAATGTGAATGGTACTTTTGAGATATAATGAAATTGTGGAACACAACCAATGGAGTGTTGGAGCAATGGAGCATTGGAGTGTTGAAAAGAAAAAGCAGTCTTTGAATCATTACTCCATCACTCCAGTACTCCACCACTCCGAATAACCAAGGATTAGAAGCCCCTCATAGGGCAGTCTAAAAATACAACTTGAAACTCTAGAAATTTTTCATATGGCTCTTACATGTTCAGGAATAATCCTTTCAGGCGGATTAAATTCCCGGATGAAGGGAAAGAATAAAGCGT
>CAYSUA010000534.1:3650-4432 GCA_964433795.1 uncultured Desulfobacteraceae bacterium
GGGGATTCTCGATTTCTAGATCGAGTTACCGGCACACTCAGAGAATGTTTCAATGAAATACTGCTGGTTACCAAAGACCCGGCTGCATACACCCGAGTCCAAAAAGACATTAAAATCACCAAAGACATCTCGGATATACACAGCCCGCTTTCCGGCATCCATGCAGGACTTTCGAATATGGAAGCCGACTATGCATTTTGTATCGGGTGCGACACACCTTTTCTTAAGGGGGAAGTTGTTGAAATTCTGGTAAACGAGATTGAACCAAATGCAGATGTCATCGTCCCTTATTCAGGAACGTATTTTCAGCCGCTGTGCGCGATCTACTCAAAACGGTGCGCCCCTTCAATAGAAGGGCAACTCAGCAAAAACGATTTGAAAGTGGATAACCTCTTTTCCAAAATAAGGATTAAGACTATTCCTTATGAGATATTCCAGCAGGTGGATGAAGATCTCATTTCCTTTTTTAATGTCAACTCACCGCAAGACCTTGAATATGCCGAGCAGCTTTTCCCTTCTCTTTAGCTGTGAAGCCCCCTACCTAAAGCACTGAAAGAGGTCTCCAGCATGATCTCCGAAAGCGTGGGGTGGGCATGAATAGTTTCAGCCAGATCTGAAACCGTTGAACCCATTTTTATGGCCAATGTTCCTTCAGCAATCAAATCGGCAGCATGGGGGCCGATGATGTGAACGCCCAAAATCTTTCCGCTGTCCGGGGATGAAACGATCTTAGCCTGGCCTGCGATCTCACCGATGACTTGGGCTTTTCCCAATGTACGAAA
>CAYSUA010000535.1:0-4427 GCA_964433795.1 uncultured Desulfobacteraceae bacterium
ATCGCCATCCGGATGTTCTTCTCGTCAATGGATGGCACAATGCATGGGCATTTAGCATGAACACCATGGTCAGCTCACCACTGATACGGTATTCACCACAGAAACAGTGGAGTGTTGCTTATCTTGAAAATCTCTTGAAAGACCATGGCATCGACCTAAGCCGGACCGTCCAATTGCCGCGTGTCCCCCAAGATCAGATGAGAAAAATTTATTCCGCCACCGATATCGGTTTGTTTCCCAACCGGTGCGAGGGGGGGACAAACCTGATAATGATGGAATACATGGCCTGCGGAAAACCGGTCATCGCATCACTGACCAGCGGTCATCGGGACATTCTGACCGAAAAAAATAGTCTCCCCGTCACACACTTGCGACCTTTTGAGCTTCGAGACGAATCAGGAACCCTATCGGCCCTCTGGGATGATCCGGATCTGGATGAAGTCATTGAAAGCCTGGAATATGCGTACCAACACCGGGACGCTTTGAAAGCTTTGGGGAAACAGGCCGGGGAGGATATGAAAAATCGGACATGGCAGCATATGGCATCAGATCTGCTCCATAAATTAGGTATTGAATCATCATCAAAGGCAAACCCGCCCGTATGATTTTTCTATCAGCCACCGAACCCAATGTATCGCTGTCGGTATACGGCACCGACTTTACCCTGGCACCCATCGAATATCCCGAAGTCAACATAGCGAACATTCTGGCAATGGAAAATCCATTGGCTAAACGTATACTGGATCTCAACAAAACCAAAATCCATCGTCTTGTTTTTGAAGCAGATCGCTTGCCCGGATTCCCGAAGCTCCTTCCCGCCTTGAACGAGGTGCCGCCAGGATCAAAGGTTCTCGTCATCCGGGGCGGCGGAATCGGGGATGTATTGATGTGCACACCGGTCATCAGGTTCCTTCGCGAAAACCTTCCGGGAGTTCATCTGACCCTTGCCACATTCAAACGAAACGACACACTGTTCAAATCGAATCCGCATCTGGATGCCGTCGTGGCCCAGCCCCTCACCCTGGGGGAACTCATGGAAGCGGATTTCGTCGTGGAGTTTGCCGATCCGGATATCTCCATAGATGACACCCACATGACCGATTACTATCTGCGTTGCATCGGCATTGCACCTGAAACCGTCTCGGATAAAACCCCGATATTATCGATCGATGGCCTCATCGACCCGGCTACGGTTCGCTCTGTAACAACGGCCGCGCACGGCTTTAAAAGGTCTGTATATTTAAATGGTTTGGCAAGCGATAGGCTTAGGGATCTGTCACCCGCCCTCCTTTCGATTTTCCCTCGAACTCGTTCGGATATTCTATTCGTTGTCCCAACAGCCTATGAAGAACGATACGGTACAGACTCCCCGACCCTTTATGATCGACCGAATATCCTGCGACTCGATACGGCGGACTCCCTTTCCGCATTCGTTACTGCTATCCACTGCTGCAATGCAGTGGTCACCACGGATAGCTCTGCCTATCATATTGCCGCTGCGCTTGAGAAACCGTGCCTGACCCTGTTCGGCCCCATCGATCCAAAGCTTCGAACCCGTTATTATCCGACCGTCATTTCCTTAAAGGCACGATACAACGGACACACGTGTCAATCGCCCTGCGGGAAGAGTATGATTTCGGAATTCTTCGATGACAGAATCGATGGGGAAAAGAAATGCCCTGAGGCTTCAACAAAGAATATGGATTTCAGTCCTTGTCTGGCGAGTTTTTCGAAAACCCGGTTGATGGACGCCTTTAATCGAATAACGAATATCCAGGACCATCAATCTTCTATCGGAGCGTAACACTGACACTCGCATTGTGCATGATCGTAAAAAATGAAGCATCCGTACTTTCGCAATGTCTGGAAAGCGTGTCCGAACTGATCGATGAGATTATTTTGGTAGATACCGGTTCCGACGATAAAACCGTTGAAATCGGCCGAGGGTTCGGCGCTCGGATTTTTCTTGAACCGTGGGGAAACGATTTTAGCCGGGCGCGAAACGTTTCTTTGGAAAAAGCGAATTCCGACTGGATCCTGGTTTTGGATGCCGATGAGGTAATCAGTCAAAAAGATCATCATAACATTAGAAACCTCATAAAAGATCAGCACTATCTCGGCTTTGCATTGGAGCAGAGAACATACGGAAACAATCCCAACTTTAAAAATTGGATCCAAACCATCGGAGCATATCGGGAAGAAAAAGGGTATGGCGGTTATGTCCGCTCCCCACTCATTCGCCTAATTAGAAACGATGATCGGATTCGATTCGCGGGTCCGGTGCATGAACTGGTTGAACCGTCTTTCACCCGACATGGATTACCTGATCTGAAAACATCGATTCCGATCCACCATTACGGTAAAGTCCGGGAACCGTCTCGTCTCGAGGCAAAAGCACGGCTCTATCTTATGATCAGCAAGAAGAAGGCGGCGGCGGATCCGAGGAACCCCAAAGCCTTGTCTGAACTCGGGGCGCAGTATCTTGAGTTGAAAGCATATCCCGAAGCGGCATCGATATTTCAGCAGCTGGACGCACTCCAACCCGATGATCCGAACATTCAAGCAGATCTCGGTGCGGCCCTGCTGCGTCAGGGAAAATTCAAAGAAGCCGAAGTCGCGCTTCAAAATGCTGTATCCCACTTTCCGGACCATACCGACGCGCTGTTTAATTTAGGCGCCGTCTTCCTGAAACAAGGACGCTATGTAGAAGCGGAACCGATTTTTTCCCTTATTTTGGAGATTCAACCGGCCCATGGGAATGCCTACGCCGCTTTAGGGTCTGCCTACCTGTGCAGCAATCGCATTGAGGAGGCGGTCCCGTTTTTACAGAAAGCGATCCGATTGAACCCAGGAGATGCAGATGCCCACAGCAATCTAGCCTGGGCATTTGTCAGACTGGGTTTCTCAGAACACGCATTGGCATGCGGTCGGGAAGCGTTATATCACAATCCGGAACACTCGAATGCAAATCGAATGGTTCGGGAAGCCGAAGTCGTTGCTGCCGAACCCCGAAATAACGATGCTGCTAAATTGCTGAATCAGAAGGGTGAGGATCTATACGTGCAAAACCGCTTGATCGAAGCCGGCAACCATTTTAAAGCAGCATGCAAAAACGATCCGCAACATGGCCATGCATGGAACAACCTCGGAGTTTTCTATTGGAGCACAAATGATAAAGAGAAAGCGCTTACCTGTTTTTTACGAGCCTATTTTCTCCAATCCAATGACCCGGATGTATCGGAAAACCTGGCGGAAAGCTGTTCTGTCCTGAAGAAAACGATGCTGGAAAATCTGCTGAAAGAATCCAATACGGGTGCACCCTTGATGCCCGAACCCCAATATGCGGATGAGTGTTAAGTCTGCCATCTACTATCTCTGTCCGGATATGGATATTCCCTCCGGTGGTATCAACCGGATCTATCGACTGGCCCAGGTCTCAGCCGCGGCTGGATATTCGGCCTGTGTTTTGCACCAGAAAGAGGGTTTTCGCAATCAATGGGCGCCGTATGACCCTGCTTTTCAGTATTGGGAAAACGGGCTCACCTTTAGTATAGGCGATGCTGTTGTGATCCCCGAATCCGAACCCATGGCCATGCAGCAATTACCGAAAAGGTTGAGAAAGGTCGTGCTGGCACTCGATTGGAGTTATATCTTTGAAAACCTGCCCATGGGACACCGCTGGATAGACTATGGAATTTGTCAGGTGTTGACTGCCTCACGGGTCGTTCAGGACTTTATCACCTGGACCATGCAACTTCCGGTCTATCGCATCAGTCCCCCCATTGACCACGAGCGATTCTATTTTGATCCCATAAAAAAACGGAATACGATTACCTATATGGCCCATCGGAACGATCACGGCGAATGGATTGAAAAAATTTTCCGACAACTGCCACGTCAATTATCGAAGTGGAACTGGATACCGATAAAGGGAATGACCGTTGAAGGGTATGCTGAGGTCATGAGGGGAGCAAAGATATTTGTATCCACCGGATTACGAGAGGGAGTTCCCGGTCCAATTCTCGAGGCCATGGCTTCAGGGACCATCGTTGTCGGCTACAGCGGGGTCGGGGGTAATGAATACCTGGTCTCAGACGGCCCGGAACAGAATGCCTATCGGGTTGAAAACGAGGACTATTTTGCGCTTTGCCGGGTACTCGAATCGGTCATTCAGAGGATCGAACGAGATGATCCATCGATCGATGCCATACGCCGAAACGCTTCTAAAACCGTAAAGTCACTGACTTTTGAAGCCGAAAAACAGTCCCTGGTTGAATTTTTGGAGCAATTCCTGGCCCCGATCCCCGAACCGGTCATCACCGAAGCAAAGCGGCCGGCAGACTGGAGCAATAATGTGCGGCATTAACGCCATCTATAGATATACACGGATATCTGATGAAGATTGCGCCAGGATCCGCAAAATGAAT
>CAYSUA010000536.1:0-4407 GCA_964433795.1 uncultured Desulfobacteraceae bacterium
GTGTAACGCTCCCTAATACACTCAGACAGTCACACGCGCACGAATCGGCTCACCTTCAAAGCCTATTCATGTAAACAACTTGGGCTGTGTGCATAACCGCATTTTTTTATTGCTTCAGCGCTCGATGAATCAGCTGTGTTATATCCAATACTTTAATCGGGACTTTATTCCGTTTCACAAAAGTGGTCATGGTCCGGACACACTGTTGGCAGGAGGAAATCACGGCCTCAGCGCCTGTTGAGAGGACTTCATCGATTTTCTGTTTGGCGATATCGGCGGTAAGCGTGTTGTCGATCATTTCCAGATTTCCACCGCCGCCGCAACACCGGCAGTTTTCCCGATTGCGGGGAAGTTCAGTGAACTCGATGCCGGGAATGGATCGAATGACATCCCTGGGTTCTTCAAAGACCCTCGCACCGCGACCCAGGTCGCAGGGGTCATGGTAGGTGACTTTCATTTTCAGTTCTTTCAACGGGATGCGGTTTTCCTTTACGAGACGCAGGAAATACTGTGCGGCATGGCTGATCTTGAATTCTTGCGGATAAAACTCTCGCCACATCTGAAAGCAGGAGGGGCAGGCGAATATTACTTCTTTAGCCCCCTTTTCCCGGATGGCCTGAAGATTGTGTTCCATGAATTCATGAAACAACTCTTTCAATCCGGCACCCAGCAACGGGAACCCACAGCACCATTCCTCCTCCCCCAACAGCGTAAAATCGATCCCGCCGGCTTCCAGAACTTCTGCCAAAGCGATGGGAATATTCTGGGCAAGGGGAAAGTAGGAGGCTACACAGCCGGTAAAATAGACCACTTCCGCCGTCTCTTTAATGTACCCGTGATCCGGCGGTTCATCCATGTCTTCTACCCAGTCGGCACGTTCTTCATTGTCTTCGTCAAAAACGTTTCGACTGTTGAGGAGATTTTTCCGGATCATGTTGATCTTTTTGGGATACTGTTTTGAATGAACCAAATCCTGACGAAGCGAAATCCACAGATCCTTCAGATGGATCCCCACCGGGCAGATTTCCTGACAGTTTCCGCACAGGGTGCAGCGAAAGACCGTATCGCTGAGGTGTTTCCACTCTTCTTCAGAGGGCTCGGTCATGTTGAAAAGCTTTCTGAACAACCCGGTTCTGCTTTTCAATACCTGTTTGAGTCCCCTCATCCGATAGACCGCTGACAGCTCCCCGTTTTGAGAAGCGGATACTGCCGGACAAACGTCGGCACAGATCTGGCAATTGGTACAAGCCTCCATTTCCAGTAGCTGCCGGACGCTATAGTCCCGGTTGGACATGCTATTCCTCCTCCGAATACTTTTCAATATCGGCAAGGATCCATTTTTCTATGGCTTCCGGGCCATGGAGCAGATTGCCGAGCTCGCTCTTATCGTCTGGTTTGATTTTAAAAAGCCAGCCTTTTCCGTAGCAGTCCTCGTTGATAAACTCCGGATTGGTTTCCAGTTCTTCGTTGACTTCAACCAGTTCTCCACTCAAGGGTGAATAAACCTTACCCAGCCATTTGCCGGATTCCATTTTGGCAAATTTCTTCCCCTGGGTCAGTTTTTTTCCTTCGTTGGGAAGTTGAACATAAACGATTTCACCGGCCATCTGCTGAGCAAAATCATCCATACCCATGACCATGAGATCTCCTTCTTCTTTGACCCAAAAATGATTCTCCTCATAATGCAAATCATCCGGCAGGTTATAACCTTGAATCTCCATACATGCTCCTCCTTTTGATCTTAAAAATTCAATATATCACTTCTAAGCACTCTCCATCAGATCATTGATAAACTGCGTGGTGGTGTATATTTCAAAGTTCTGCTTCCGCAGTTTTGCATTGGACAGGTTGTGCACGCAGGAATTGCATTCCGTCAGCACGATTTCCGCTCCTATTTCTTCAACTTCCTCAAGCCGTCTTCTGGCCATGGCAATGGAATTCTTCGCGTATGCGCCCCTGACACCGCCGCCGGCACCGCAGCACAATGAATCCATCCGGCTGTTGGGCAGTTCCACAAAATTGGGCGCAATCTTGCTGATGGTCTCCCTCGGTTCGTCGAAAATTTCGCAGTGTCTTCCCAAGTCACACGGGTCATGATAGGTCACTTTTTTATCGGTGGTCACATTGAAATCGAATTCTTTCAATAGCTGTGAAATGTGAAGGATTTCAATCCCCTTATCTTTCAGCTCTGTATACTGGGGTTTGTTGGCAAAGGTTCTGAAGCAGTAGGGACATCCGGTAATGACTGCCCGAGCTTTAGTGGCAAGAATCAGGTCCATGTTTTTTCGAGCCAAGTCTTCGTTGATCTGAAATCCCACATCTTCCAGAACACCGCTGCAGCAGACTTCGTCGATCAGGGTGTAATCCACCTTGAGTCGATCCAGGAGATCAAGCGTTGCCAGGGTCGATTCATCTTCCCGATAGGCGCCCACACATCCTATGAAAAATACATATTCGGCCTGTTTGTTGCGTTCTCGCTCAAAGTCTTCAGGCTCGCTTTCGGCGTAGATGTTGGTATGCTTTTGGAGCACTTCGTGCATCCCTTTGAAGGCCGGATGGCAGGATCCGATGTTGACCATATCCTTCCGTACCATTTTGATGATGTCCGGCACATTGACACCGGATGGGCAATTCTTAAAGCAGTTGGCGCAGGTGGTGCATTGAAACAGGGTTTCGATGAGTTCATCGTTCAACTCGATTGTTCCGTCCATCACCTCTTTCAAAATCAGCATCTTGCCCCGGGCATTATAAGCCGGTCGCAGTGTTGCTCCGAAAACCGGGCATACCGACTGGCAGAATCCGCATCGCGAACATTTCAAGACTTGTTCCCGGAAATTTCTCTCAAAATCGTATTTTGCTTCCATGTCAATTCTCCAAGGCCATTTTTCCTGGATTCAGAATGTTATTGGGATCCAGCATCTTCTTAATCGAACGCATCACATCCATCGCTACCGAATCATGTTCAAGGGACATAAAGGGCGCTTTTTGAATACCGATACCGTGCTCTCCGGTCAAGGTTCCCCCGAGGTTGATGGTCAGCTTAAACAGGTCGGTGCTGGCCGCCTCCTGGCGTTCCACCTCATCAGGATTGTTTCCATCAAACAGGATTTGAGGGTGAAGATTGCCGTCGCCGGCGTGACCGTAAGTGGCGATCATGATATTGTGCTTTTCGGATATATCCTTTATCCCTCTGAGCAGATCAGCAATTCTTCCCATGGGAACCGTTACGTCTTCGAGCACAAAGTTGGTATTGATTCTGGCTAGTACACCGTAAGCCGACTTCCGGGCCACCCATAGATTTTCTGCTTCCTCTTCTGTTTTTGCTTCTTTAATTTCAACGGCGTTATTTTTTCTGAACACCTGGGTAACCTTCTCCATCTGAAAGTCGGTTTCCTCTTTTGTGTAACCGTCGGTTTCAGCCAAAAGAATGGCATCCACTTCCGGAAGATTCAGATCCGTATTCTGGTTGATGGCCATAATGGTTTCGCGGCCCAGGATTTCAAGTACGCTGGGGATAATACCGCTGTACATGATTTGGCTGACGGCCCGGCCCGCATTTTCGAGATCGTCAAAGGTGGCAAGGGAGGTTGACGCAGCTATGGTTTTCGGGTTGATCTTCAAGGTGATTTCAGTGACAATTCCCAGCGTCCCTTCTGACCCCACAAATAGTTTAGTGAGATCATATCCGGAAACGCTTTTCATGGTCTTGGAACCGGTTCTCATCATCCGGCCGTCCGGAATCACCACCTGAAGCCCCAGTACGTAATCACGGGTAGTCCCGTATTTGGCGCCTTTTACACCGCCGGCATTGGTGGCCACATTTCCCCCGAGGGTCGATACCTTACCGCTGGCAGGATCGGGGGGAAAGAAAAATCCGTATTGGTTCAACGCCTTTTCCAGATCGGCGTAAACAACACCGGGTTGAACCACAGCAAATCGGTCCTCAATACTGATGTTTAGGATTTTGTTCATGTGGTTTAGATCGAGAATGATTCCGCCCCGAACCGGTACCGCCATGCCGGTCAATCCTGTGGCACCTCCCCTGGGAATCACTGCAAGGTTCTCCTGATTGGCCAGTTTCATGATTTCTGAAATCTGTTCGGCGGATTCCGGCCAAACGCCGCAATCGGGTCTGTGGTGATGTTCCGAAGCATCATAGGAGTAGGAGACCAGATCGATGAGTTGGTCCGTATAATTCTTTTCCCCTACGATATCAATCAGTTCTTTCTTAACGTTATCTTTCATGACACACCCAACTGATAATTTAATATTGAAGATTTAAAATTGAATATTGGTGGATGTCGCTCCGCTCCGCTATCACTATACAGTTCATATAGATATGGGGATCATTCCTTAAATAGTTTCTGTCCGAAAAAGGCCTGATTATTAGGCGTTAAAAAAATTGTA
>CAYSUA010000537.1:0-4397 GCA_964433795.1 uncultured Desulfobacteraceae bacterium
AATCGATACCCCCAACCAGAACGACACATAAATAATACTGATAATCAGGTAAACAAATATCCGCCAGAATTCTTCCATACCCGGAATCACGCCGACGATGATCAATCCCAAACCGGTCACCAGCAGCACGATTGCAACCAGCATCACGGTGATGGTTATGACACCGGCCAGAAACTTGCCGTTAATAACTACATCTCGATAGATGGGTTGCGAAAGCAGCTTGCTGAGGGTACCCTCGTTTCGTTCCCGGTTGATGGTGTCGAAGCCCAGAATCAGCCCGATCAGCGGGCCGAAAAAAGCCACAAATTGAACCAGTGAAAATAAGGCCCCGGATGAGGTAAACAGCATGAGAAAGATGAATTTCGGTTTGGCAATCCCTTCCAGCTCCGTCCGGATATTCAACCCCACCATATAGACGGTGATCAGACTCACCATGGCAATTAATGCAAACAGGATAATGAACCGATAGCTGGAGAAGTGATCCGCCAGCTCTTTTCTAACAATGGCTCGAATTCCGTTCATTGCTAAGCCTCCTGGAAATACTTCATGTAGATCTGCTCTAAGGTATACGCTTCCGCTCCCACTCCGAGTTTTTCCTTGGCCAGTTGATCCAAGGGACCGCAAGCCACGAGGCGGCCTTTTATCATAATCCCCACACGGTGACAGATTCGTTGAACCAGGTGCAGCATATGGGAGGACAGAAGCACGGTCATGTTTCTTTCCCGGCAGAGGCGTTCGATCAGATCCATCATCCGGTTGGTGGCATCCGGATCCAGACCCAGGGTCGGCTCATCCAGGAACGCGATCTTCGGTTCCTTGATCAACAATTCGGCAATACCCAGCCGTTGGCGCATCCCGCGGGAGTAGGCATTGATTCTTTTATGGGCTTCTTCATAAAGCCCCACGGTTTTCAATGCCTCCTCGCTTCGCACCCGCGCCTCATCCGCAGGGATGGCATTCAGGTCAGCAACAAAGTCGAGCATCTGCCAGGCGTTTAATTCATTGTAGAATCCCATGTTTTCCTGAAGATACCCGATTTGAGTCTTTACCCTTATGGGGTCCCGGCATGGATCCACATCAAGCACCCGGGCCTGACCGCTGCTGGGTTCGGTCAACCCCAGCAACATCATCAACGTGGTTGTTTTGCCGGCACCGTTGGGTCCCAAAAACCCGAAGACTTCCCCTTCCATGAGTTGGAACGACAGATTGTCCACTGCAACCTGACCATTGTAGATCTTGGTCAAATCCTCGGTTTCGATAATCGTTTTTGCTTCCATTTTAGCGCCTTCCCAACCAGCGGAATAGACCGGTCAGTCCGAACACCACCAAAACGATGATGCCGATTCCGATCCAGCCCCAGGCTGCCGATGCCTTCACGGTGACTCTGAGTTCAATGCGTTTTGCCGCTTTCTCCCCTTCCACGTTAACGCCCACCGAATAATCGCCCACCAGCGCTTCTTCAAAAGGCGTGATCTCCACCTCCACCTGCTTGAAATCCCCGGGGTTTAAGGCGTCAATGGATTTCGGGTTGAATTTGACCTCCCAGTTCTCGGGCTTTAAAGACATAAACTTAATGTTATGGTTGACGGCAGATCCGGTGTTTTCTACGTAAATGGACATATTGGCCGGTTTCCCCTGCCTGGCATCCAAAGACAAGAGCCCGTTCGACGTTCCCACCTCTAGGCCATAGGTGCCGGTGAGCATGACCGTGACATCGGCCTCGGCCTTGGCATCCCCGGCGGTTACTCGGACTTTAATGGGATATTTACCGGCTTTGACTTTTGCAGGCGGCTTAACGGCCATAGCCACAGTTTTGCTTGATTTTTCTTTCAGCCGCAGGCTTGAAATGTACTTATCCTCGTAAGCCGGTTTGAAATTAATTTCCCAACCTTCCGGGCCCTGTGCAAACAACTCAAAGAGGTCCTCTCTGTCCAGTTTGCTGTCCACTTCCAAAGAAAATTCGAATTTAGCGTCCGACGGGCCCTGCAGCACCGGGTATGAGGTGGTGAGTTTAACGCCTCTGGCCTCTTTCTCATCCCTTTTTTTGGTTTTGACGGTGATGACGACCGCTTCGGACATCTCGAATCTGCCGTCAGGGGTCTTGGCCTTGATCCGGAATTTATATTCGCCGGGTTTAATGCCCTTATCGGGTTGTGCTTCAAAAGTGAGGGTTCGATCATCATTCGACGGGACATGAATTCCGGTTACGGAAAATTTATAGGTTTTGATCTTTGCCGTCCAACCCTCGGGTTTTTCATCAACCCACGCAATCACGGTCTCTTCCGCTTTGCCTTTGTTGTAAAAAATCAGTTCGAAATCGACATCCTCATCCAGGGGAATTTCCACCCCAGGATACTGCACTGCCATCTCCACCAACCGATCCGGGAGTTCATTCCCTTTTCTATCTTCAGCATATGCAATACAGGGCGCCTGAATGACCAGCAAGCCGAGTATGGCAATGGAAACTATTATAAATAGCCGACCAGGTTTTTTTCCGTACATTCTTCATTCCTCCTATAGTGGAATCTAATCTCTGTATCGATATCGATATGGACGTTCGGATACCTTTCATATAAAATCGGCAAGAAGATGTAAAGAGTCTAAATAAATTGGGGGGGTTAAAAAAACCACCCCTTCAGTTAAAATTCGGGCAAACCACTTTCGCGTATCTTGACTTTACTACAGCGTTTATATAGAGAAACACTTGTTTTATTTTTTCCCAGGAATTCGAAATGAAAGGGGGTACATAAATTGGCCGTCAACATCATCATGCCGAAGTGGGGCCATACCATGGAAGAGGGAAAAATCACGAAATGGCTCAAGCAAGAAGGCGATAAAGTTGAAAAAGGTGAAGAGCTTTTCGAAGTTGAAACGGAAAAGATTACGAATACGGTTGAAGCCACAGCCGGCGGCATACTGTTTCAGATTTTGGTTCCGGTGGGAAGTTCCGCCCTGGTGAGCGCCGTAGTGGCCGTGATGGCCGAGCCGGGAGAAACGCTTGAACCGGTGGAAGCTGTTGAGGCCGATAAACCCGCTGCTGCAGAAGCGGTAGCCGTTGCCGAAGAAAAAGCGGCCCCTGTTGAAGCTCAAGCCCCTGCTCCTGTCCCGGCGGCGGGAGGGTTTGTGCGGGCAACCCCGGCTGCACGCCGTCTGGCAAGAGAACTGGGGATAGATATTGGCCGGGTTCGGGGATCGGGTCCTGAAGGAAGGGTCACTGAAAAGGATGTCTCACAGTTTTCAGAAGGCGCACCCGCTGGAGTCCGTGTTTCGCCCCTTGCCGAAGAAATGGCCCGTCAGGCCGGCCTCGATCTATCCACCCTGATGGGAACTGGAACCGGCGACGGCGGAAAGATCGTTGTAGCCGACGTTGAAAGGGTTCTGGCCCAGCAGGCCGAACCTCAGCCGGTCCGATCCATACCCTTTACCGGCATGCGAAAATCCATTGCCGACAACATGCATGCAAGCCTTGCAAACGCTGCTCAATTAACCGCCTTTTCGGAAGTAGACGTCACTGAAATGGTAAAATTCAGAGATCTGGTAAGAAAAGAGTGTCTAAACGATGAAAATATCCGGATCTCCTTTAACGACATATTTATTCTTGCTGCCTCCCGTGCGCTCAAACGATTTCCCATCATCAATTCAACCCTTGTGGGGGATGAAATACTGCTCCACGGATCGGTGCATATGGGAATCGCCGTGGCGTTGCCGGAAGGATTGATCGTTCCGGTGTTGAAAGATGCCGATCAAAAGGGGCTTCTTCAAATCGCTCAAGAATCCCGGATATTGGTAAGGAAAGCCCGGGAGGGAAATCTGGCCGTAGACGAAGTCACCGGCGGGACCTTTACCATCACCAACCTGAGTATGTTTCCGGTGGATGGGTTTACCCCCATATTGAGGCCGCCTGAGTCAGGAATCCTCGGACTCTGCCGTATCCATGAAAAACCGGCGGTCTACAACGGTGAAATCACCATCCGCTCCATGATGACGGTCTCTTTGACCTGGGATCACCGGGTGGTGGATGGAGCACCGGCCAGCGAGTTTTTACAGGCCCTCTGCCGGTTCTTGGAAGAACCCACGCTGATCATGACGTAACAAGAGGTGTTGAATGTTTGATATTATCATTATCGGAGGCGGTCCCGGGGGTTATGCTGCGGCTATTCGAGCATCCCAGCTGGGCGGAAAGGTGGCGCTGGTTGAATCGGGTCAAATCGGTGGAACCTGCGTAAACCGGGGCTGTATCCCCAGTAAGATATGGATGCGTTCCGCTCACCTGCTCAAACAGATTAAAGGGGCCGAAGCCTTTGGTATCCGTGCGGAAGTCCAGAATGTCGATTATGCCGCCATTATCGAAAGAAAAAACGGGGTGGCCAATGACATTCGCATGGGAATGGAAAGCC
>CAYSUA010000538.1:0-4394 GCA_964433795.1 uncultured Desulfobacteraceae bacterium
TGCCGGACGGTTCGCGAAATTCGCCGGGGCCAGATCCCGGGCGTCCGAGAGAGGAGAGTCGTGAGACTACGGCCACGGGCGACCTGTTGTCGGCAGCTGCGCGGGGCTCGGGTCGCGGCACGAGCGGAGTCGACGGGTTGGCGCACCCCAGCGCGCAGGTCAGCGCGCACAGACCGGCGAGCGAGCTGGCCGCCCAGCGCACGGCTACTCCTGCACCTCGAAGCGGAACATGTAGGTGAGTTCCTCGTTGAAGCCGCCCAACTCAATGCCATTGCCCGCATCGATGGTCGGGACGGCGCGATGAAGAATGATATCGTCTCTAATCCCGGCCCCGGGACCCTGACGTTCATCACGCCCGATTTGCGCTTCAGAATGGAATACTACTTTCCGTATACGGCCAAAGACAAAGAGCGCTCTTTTGATTATTTCTGGCTGGCGGATATTTCCGTCGACAAACTGCAGCTAAAGGTTCAAAAACCTACATCAGCCATTTCCCTTCGCACCGTGCCGAGGACTGTTGATGTTGCCTGGGAGGAGGATGAATTCAGCTACCACACCTTCCCCGTGAAAGCGGTACCGGCAGGGCAGCGGTTGTCCCTGCACGTGGAATACACCCTAACCGCTGTGCAATTATCGAAGGAAAGTCTGCCTGCGTCCGATTCCGGCGCCCAAACATCCGGCGCACCCCCAAAACCGGTTGCCGGCATGGGCATCAGCTGGCCCATGGTGGCCATTGTCGCCGGTGGCATTATTATTGTTCTGGCATTGGTGTGGTTGTTTGTCTCCCGCCGTCCTTCGTCCGTCCCCCCCGGTTTCGAACATACACAGGATGGAAAGCAATCTAGGACCAAATTCTGCAGCCATTGTGGCGGACCAGTGGGGAAAGAGCACAGATATTGTTCACAGTGCGGAAACCAGCTTTAGTTCGGTGAGAGAATATGGAACGGCGTCCTAAAGTCCGTCGCCAAATTCCTTCAGCTCTTTTTCCAGGCGGGTTAAGTATTCGGACTTATGATTTTCGTCGTGGCGGGGCTCGGTTTCCACCGAAACCCTTCTAGACCATCGACGCATGAGTAAAGATATCACAACCACCGCCACGACGACGATGACAAACGGCAATAACCATAGCATCCGGTTGAATCCCCCTTTTGTCGGCTCAGCCAGAATCCGTTCCCCATACTTGCTTGCAAAGTATTGTAATACCTCTTCCTTGGTTTCCCCCTGGCGAAGTTTCTTCAGCACGAGGTCCCGCATCTGAATGCTGGTTTTGGTGCTGGACTGACCAATGGTTTGCCCCGAACAAATCGGGCACATGATGAGTGCATAGAGTTCCCTGGCTGTTTTTTTCAAAGATTCTTCCTGCGTATCTTGAACGGCCATAGCCGCCAAATTCGGGAAAAAAAAGATAACCATCAATCCGGCAACAAAAATTTTACACCTCATACCTCAACCGTCCTCCATTTGAGTCCACGTTTTTAGGCAAGCAATCCGCCTTTGGTCAGCCAGTAATATACCTGATAGGATCCCGACACCAATAATAGGGCTCCTGCGATTCTCCCCATATAGGGAACCACGCGGCGGAGGTAGTTTGCCAGCCCGCCTTTGAAAAGCGCAACGCTTAATGCCAAAATAGTCAGTACGGCGCCCATCCCCAGAGAATAGCTGACGAACTGAAAAACTCCGTCTGAAAATCCCTGAGACTTCATTGCGCTTCCCACCACCACCAAAAATACGGGCAATGTGCACCCCAATGAGGCGGTCCCATACCCGATGCCAAAAAGAAAGTAGGTTTTAAACCCCTGTTTTTCAGGGGTGCCGATCATATTGGCCAGCCGGGCAGGAAGAGAGGCATGGACCGACTTTCCGGAAAGCAGAAACAGTCCTATACCGACCAGGGCTAAACCGACGAGCAGACCGAGCCAGGGGAGATACTGCATAAGAATATACCCTCCGGCCCAGATGATCATTCCGAAAATGGAAAAGAGCACCGTGAATCCCAGCGTCACCGCTGCTCCCAAAAGCATCGCCCTGGCGCCTGCCACGAGTAAATGATGGCGAGCGCCGGAACCCTCATACCGATCGCCCAGGTATAGCGACAAATACGCCGGCAGCATGGAAAATCCGCACGGATTAACAGTCGACACCATTCCGGCTCCAAAAGAATACCCAAATGGGAGCAGGAGGGAAATGGCTGTCATCCAGTTTGTCAAAATGATCTGTATCTCCGTCATTACATAATCTCCTTGATGGAACGAACAAGCACTTCTTTTTCTATTGCACCAACCCACCGGCGAAGGATTTGGCCATCTTTTGAAACGAAGAATGTAACCGGAAGGCCTGAAACGCCGAAGCTGATGCTGACTTCTCCGGATGGGTCCGGAGCATTGGGATAGGTGATATTAAATTCCCGGATAAAGCGCAGGGCATCTTCTTCGCGATCCTGAATATCCACCCCGATAAAGGCGACCCCCCGCTTCTTATAAACCCGCCAGGTCCTTTCCAGCAGCGATGCTTCAATCCGGCAAGGGGGACACCAGGACGCCCAAAAGTTCAGGACCACCGGCCTGCCCCTCAGGGCTCTTAAGGAAATCGTGGGTCCATCGAAAGTCTTCAGCTTGAAATCAGGCGCCGGGCGATTCACCATGGTGACACCGCTAAGGCCTGTAATGGGTTCCTTTTTAATCATCCCCCAGGCCAAAAGCCCGAGAAAGGCTACAGACACCACCAAAGCAATCACCACACCAAATTTGTGATTCTTTTTTTTCTCATTAACTTCGTAAATACTCATAAAGCTCCACACGAATTAAGCAGGATCGAAAGAGTGGGCTTACATTCGGATTCGTAAGCCAACCTTCATTACTCTCGATTAAAGAATCATGGACTTAAACTATAATGATACTTCAAAATTTATGCCAAACCCTGGCGACCAATTGACTGTGTGTAAATATGTTGAAAAATGACGGTAAAATCTGCGTTACTGGGGAATGGCGGGAAAGAAGACGAGAGCAGCATAACCTGAGAATCGATTTTCTGCCGGGTGAAAATTATCCTTCTGCATCATTTTTTTGCACCTGGGTACTCTATTTATCGAAAACTGTATCCAAAATACCCACCCAATTAGATTTCATTCACTAGTCTATATCCCATATCACTGTCGAAGGTCTAAATATTTAATAATTTCAAATAGTAAAATACAAGCATTGCAATTTGGCACCCCGTTTGCAATCCCACTTTGTGGCACTTGATAGATTTTGTCAGAACAAGCAAACATTGAAGGAGACTGGCCATGCAAAATATGGACATACCGAACGAATACTTTATCGACCCGGTGTGCTGGGCGAAAGTCTCATCGGATATGAAAAATTTTAAGACAACATATTTAATGCGAACCTACTATTTCTGTTCGGATTCTTGCCTGAAAGCTTTCGATGCGGATCCTGAAAAGTATCTCGATTCCTTATCTTCAAAGCGGAAAGGTTGGGGAAAACACTATCTGGCTAGGTTTATTAAAGCCACAGGCTTCAATTTTCTTTGATTCCAAGGGAAAAAGATTCAATATGCCAGCGAGATTTGGAACGCAAAAACAAACGGAAACAGGTTTTCAAAAGGAGAACATGTTAGGATTTGTGGAATAAAACGACTTATGCTTCAGGTAGAAAAATTATCCAACGTTTAAGCAAAGAGAAAGGGAGGAAGTTTAAACATGAAAAGTACAGCTTATGTAAAAAGAACAGCTGAATGGAAAATATATTTAGGTCTTATTCTGATTTCCATCGGGATATTTGCCTTTTCCAGTTTCGTTTGGGTCAAGGGTGTGCACGCAAAAGAGACACCGGTCAAGATGATTCCGGGAAGCTTTACCACCATTGCAAAGACCGTTAATCCGGCTGTGGTGAATATCAGAACCGTGAAGATCATTCAAGGCGGCGGCCGTGTCTTTCGCCATTTTTGGGGTCCATCCCAAAAAGACGATCGGATGCGGGAATTCTTTGAAAAATTTAATCGACCGGATCAACAGCGGGATTTTAAGCAACGGAGCCTCGGTTCCGGGTTTATCATCGACCCAAACGGCCTCATTGTAACCAATAACCATGTGATCGACAGCGCAGATCAGATCCTTGCCATTATGTCGGATGGGAAAGAGTATGAAGCCGAAATCGTCGGTAAAGATCCAAATACCGATCTGGCTCTGATCAAAATAAAATCGGGGAAAGATTTCCCTGTTGTTGCATTGGGGGATTCCGATGGGCTTAATGTGGGGGAGTGGGTTGTCGCCATCGGCAACCCCTTCGGGCTCGAACAAACCGTAACCGCCGGTATCGTCAGTGCCAAGGGACGGGTCATCGGTTCCGGGCCCTATGATGATTTCATTCAGACCGATGCGTCCATCAATC
>CAYSUA010000539.1:0-4382 GCA_964433795.1 uncultured Desulfobacteraceae bacterium
TACGAGGTAAGTGGTCAGGGGTCAGGGGGCATCCTTATGTAATACTTGCCCCTTACCGCTTACCCCTCACCCCGTACCTCGTAATTATTGAGGTGTAAATGGGAAAATTACTGCTGGAAATTCGAACCGAAGAGATCCCTGCGGGTTACATTGAACCGGCTTTGGATGCTTTATCTTCGTTTTTGCTAAAGAAACTGAATGACAAACGGATCAGTCACGGAAACGCTGCAACATACGGAACGCCTCGACGGCTGGCCATAGAAATCGAGGATGTCGCACAAAAGCAGACTCCGATCACTGTTGAAATGATGGGGCCGCCCCAACGGGTGGGGTTTGATGAAAACGGCAGCCCTACCCTAGCCGCTCAAAAATTTGCTGAAAAAGCCGGCTTGTCGTTGGGCAAGATAAAAATCAAAGATACCCGGAAGGGGCGTTATTTATATGCAGAGAAAACCGAGAAAGGTCTTTCCACCAAAACACTTCTGAAAGAAATGTTACCTGAAGCGATACTGGCCGTGCCGTTTCCGAAAACCATGCGGTGGGCGGATCTGCACATTCAATTTGCTAGACCCATCCAGTCCATTCTATGTCTTCTAGGGAAAGATATTGTCTCTTTTCGCCTGGAGAATTTGAAAAGCGGGCGGTATACTTACGGGCATTCATTTATGGCCCCGGGTCGGATTAGAATATCAACGCCGGAGGAGTATAGTGGAAAACTTCGGTCCGCTTACGTTCTGGCAGACATCCAAGAGAGAAAGCAGAGGGTTGAAAAGGAGATCGAAAAGGCCGCCACCTTAGTCGGAGGAAAAGTTTTACCGGACGGTGAGCTGATGGATATCGTTAAGAATCTGATCGAATATCCTGCGGTAATTACCGGCCGGTTCGATGACGATTTTCTTAAACTTCCCAGAGAGATACTGATTACCGCCATGCGAGAACATCAGAAGTACTTCGCTGTCATCGACCGGGACGATAACCTTATGCCGTACTTTGTAGCTGTTAATAATACGCCGGCAAAAGATATGGAACTGGTTGCCAGGGGCCATGAGCGGGTGCTTAGGGCACGTCTGAAGGATGCCCAGTTTTTTTATCAGTGTGATGTCGGGGATCCTGCCGAAAAATGGCAAAAAAAGCTTCATGGCGTTCTTTTTCAGGCCGAGCTCGGTTCAATGGCAGCGAAAGTGGATCGGGTCCGGCAATTGACCGGGTACCTTGCCGATGCAGCAGGCACTGATGCGGATACGAAAACCCATGCCATAAGAGCAGCGAAACTCTGCAAGGGGGATCTTGTGAGTCAGGCAGTGGGTGAATTCCCCAAGCTTCAAGGGATCATGGGAAGAGTGTATGCATCGGTAAAAGGAGAGGGCGACGCTGTAGCCGTTGCCATTGAGGAACATTACCGCCCCACCTATTCCGGTGGAACGCTCCCGGAAACCGATGCCGGCGCGTTACTTGCTATTTCCGATAAGCTGGATACCCTATGCGGATGCTTCAGCATCGGCCTGATTCCGACCGGGACGTCGGATCCTTATGCATTGCGCCGGCAAGGAATCGGGGTGATTCAAATCATGCTCGACAAGCACTATGCCTTTTCCTTGGGGGGGGCTGTTGATATGGGCCTTTCATTTTATGAAAGCAAGCCTTCCGATAAAACAAACGATGCAGCCGATCAGGTCATGTCATTCCTTAAGAATCGTATTGTTCAACTTCTAGCGGATGCCGGGTATTCAAAGGATGTGATCTCTGCCGTTGTTACCGTTTCACTGGACAACATTCCGAATGTCTGGAATCGGGTCGAGGCATTGAGCGCTTTGAAGCGTGAGCCGGATTTTGAACCGCTGGCCATTGCTTTTAAGCGGGTGGTGAATATTATCAAACAGGCCAAGCAGAACGATGTATTAGATCCTGAGTTTGTCCTGGACCCGTCTCTGTTTCAGGACGAAAGTGAAACCAGCCTGTACGGTGCCTACACCCGGGTTCGAGATAGGGTGTATGAACATCTGGCCGCAGAACAGCATGGACAGGCACTTGTGGAAATTGCCTCTTTACGGTGTTTTGTGGATGACTTTTTTGACGGGGTTATGGTATTGACAGATGAGATTCAGCTTCGAAAGAATCGTTTGGCATTGCTGAACCAAATCTCAAATTTATTCGAAAGGATTGCCGATTTCTCGAAGATATCCACATAGGTGCCCGAAAACGTAAATTCGATGAGGTATTAATTTTAGGCACTTTAGTTCACTTTAGGCACTTTAAACTTTAATAGGAGGAATATATGCCTTTTGATCCTGAAAAAGATAAAATATTAAAGAAGTGGAAATGTGAAGAGACCGGGCTTCTCATCACCATTAATCAATACAATGAGGGAGAAGCGAAAGTCCAGATCGGTCCCCGAGAGTTCACCAAGAAAGACGGGAGCGAAGTTCAGCGAAAAGCCGGCCGGCTGACCATGGAAGATCTGATGTGGGTCTATGATATTATCGATGAAGTAAAAGACGAGCTTTCCAAATTCGCAAAGCCGCAATAAAGGTTTCGGCAAAATCGGCTGATATTAATTGGCAACTGCGATGAATCCCGATTCCTACCTTTAACAGCCAAATTGAAAATATAATACAAGATATACGCATCATGTCCGCGAAGACGAACGGAAAAGAGACGCCTCACAATAATGACACCGAGCCTATCGTGAAGCCGGGTTACGGTTTGGATCGGATGGATCCCGGCCCATTGTCCATAATGGTCAGCAGCCATAGAGACCTTCGGTTGCTTTGCGATAAACTTCAGATTGAGGGCAACCGTTATCGGAATCTTTTTAACAGCCGAATCTATTTCAAAGAGAAAGGAGGAGGCAAAACCCATGTTTCATTAACAGGGCCCATCATCGGAGCGCCTTATGCGGTGATCATTCTTGAAACACTGATCAGCTTCGGGGTCAAACAGATTATTTATCTCGGTTCGTGCGGCGCTGTTTCCCCCCAAATAAAAACCGGGAATATTATCATACCCTCCGGCTGCATCATTGATGAAGGGACCTCCAAGCATTATCAACCGGAAAAGAGCGATGTTGCGGAACCGTCCACGGCGATGGTTGAGGAGTTGCAGTCGACTGCCGAACGGATGAATGTGGATTGCCAAAACGGACTGATCTGGACCACTGATGCCGTCTTCCGTGAAACGCCGGATAAAGTGGTGGACTACCAGAGAAGAGGCGTTCTTGCCGTTGAGATGGAGCTATCTGCGCTTTTTACTGTGGGAAAGTCATACGGTGTTGATATGGCCGGCATTCTGGTCGTCTCGGACGAGTTGTCCACGCTGAGATGGAAACCAGGGTTTAAAACAGACGCTTTCAAGAAAGGGCGGATGGCCGTCACTGATATTATTGGTGAGATATGCAAACGTCAGTAGATCCGAGCATCATAGACAAGGTGGAAAAACTGAGGCGGGAGCTTCATAGACACAATTATCGATACCACGTTCTGGATGATCCAGAGGCATCCGATGCGGAATACGACCGGATGATGAAAGAGCTGCAACTTCTGGAGGCGGCTTATCCGGAATTGGAAGACCCGAATTCTCCAACGATTCGGGTCGGCGCCCCACCTTTGTCGAAGTTTGATGCCTTTGCCCATTCGGTGCCCATGTTGAGCCTGGACAACGGGTTCACGGATAAAGACATTACGGATTTTGATGTGAGGGTTAAACGATTCTTGGGTTCCGAAGATGAGGTGTTATATACCGCAGAACCGAAACTGGACGGTATCGCTGTAGAACTCGTTTATGAAAACGGGATGCTGATCACCGCTGCGACTCGCGGGGATGGTTTTACCGGTGAGGTTATCACCGCCAATGTGAAAACCATATCCACCGTTCCTCTGGTTCTCCGGGAGGAATCCCATTCCCACAACCCTTTACCCGCGCTTGTTGAGGCAAGGGGTGAGGTGTTTATGGAAAAGGAGAATTTTAAACGCTTAAATGATTTGCGCCTTTCTGAAAACCAACCGCCTTTTGCAAATCCGAGAAATGCCGCTGCCGGATCCCTGCGACAGCTCGATTCTAGAATTACCGCGAATCGCCCATTGGATATTTTTGTATACGGGATAGGGAATGTTACGGATATTGTATTTAATTCCCAATGGGATCTGCTGTGCAATTTGAAATCGTTGGGTTTCAGAATCAATCCCCTGATTCGACACGGAATCGTCATCCAGAATGCAATCGACTATTTCCAAGAATTGAATGAAATACGACATCAGTTGCCCTATGATATCGACGGGGTGGTCATCAAGGTCGATTCCATAGAATTTCAGGAAACGTTGGGTGCGAAAAGCCGCAGCCCGCGGTGGGCCATCGCCTATAAGTTTCAGGCCGAACAGGAGACCACA
>CAYSUA010000540.1:0-4377 GCA_964433795.1 uncultured Desulfobacteraceae bacterium
ATCTGGCGATGTGCCATCATCAGCATGCCGGTTTCGATTGCCCCGGGCGCAAAAGTGGCGGTTCGCAAATCCGCGACCGTTGAAAGTACGGCATAGATGAGCGGTGTCCCGGGACGGATCATCTGCATGAGGGTGCTTAATGCCAGAAACTCTGCATTTGCAAGTGCAAGGGTTCCGGTTAAAGTCATGGGCGCTGTCAGGCCGGCATCCGGAACGATGGTCCCATAAACGGGCAAGCCTTGTTCAACAAGATAGATCAATTGCTCCGTTGAATCGATATCCATTGTCAGCGGTGAGATCATCGGGCAACAGTGATGGACGATAAGGGGACGCTCCCGATATGCCTCTTTACCTCCCGCAATAATCTCGCCCATCTCAAGCACCCGGTGGAGTTCTTCCATATTCGGCGTATTTCCGCGAATCGGCTTTTTACAGTTTTTAAAGGCCGGATAAAAACGCGAAATGCTGAACTGATCTTTGGGCGCGTCTTCTGCAAGGGTTGAAATGGAGAAAACGTCGTATCCCGGTAATCGGTTGATGAGATGTGCGATGTTCGCAATATCCGTGGAGGTTGCGCGCCGTGCTTCACCGGTATCAGGATCGACAATGTTGGGAGCGGAGCTTGCCGTTACGATGACGGGACTATCATCCGGAATGGTCCGGTCAAATTCCGGATCCGGGGCCAGAAAGGAAAATGTAGGGACAAAGGCCTTTTGATTCTCTTTCACCACAGAGCGGGGGATTCTTACGATTCCGGTTTGAGAATCGACCTTGCAGTCATGTTCCGCATAGATATCGCGGGCGTGATTGTTTCGAACAAGAATTCCGACATTCTCCAGGATTTCCTTTGATGTGTCGTCAACCCGTTCAACCTCATGAGAAGTGAGCAAAGCAGAATATTCCATGGCTACTCCTTTACTATGCAATAATTATGCAATAATAATGCCGACACCGATTGATTCGAGATCCTTTCGAAATTCATCGGGAAGCTCCTGATCCGATACAAGGACGTTGATCCGCTGTACCGGCGTAATGACCATTTCCGCAACCATCCCGAATCTGCTCTTATCCGCCATCACAACGACCTGGCCCCTTGTGTGGTGAATCATGCTGCGCTCTATGGCAGCTATTTCAAGGTTTGGTGTGGTCAACCCCGCACTCAGGCTGAGACCGTCCACGCTCAAAAACACCTTGGTGGCATAGACTTGTCGGATCATTTCCATGGTCAGCGTCCCCGCCATTGAATGGGTCGTCGGGTTGTAGCTACCCCCGAGAAGCACGAGTTCAACCGCTTTATCCTCAATTTCCGTTAAGGTTCCCAGATTATTTGTGAAAGCGGTAAAGGGCATGGCAGGATCTACATATCGCAGCACCAGCGGGGGGGTGGTCCCCTCTCCCAGGTAGATAATATCGTCGGGTTCAATGAGGGCCGCGGCTTTTTGAGCGATTCGCTGCTTTGCTTCTATATTTTTTTCAACATTGTTTTTGTATTGAAACTTGTCGATAATCCGCTCGTGTCGCAATACAGCGCCACCATGAGTCCGCTCAACAAGACCCTGCTTCTCCAGAGCGATAAGATCTCTCCGGATCGTCATATCGGATACTTCCAAAAGCTCACTCAATCGCGTCACCCGTATAGTGATACCTTCCTGAATGAGCTCAAGGACGCGTTGTTGTCGCTCCAGCGGTAAGAGTGTATCAATTTGTGTATCTTCTTCTTTTTTATCCATCTCTTTCCCTTTGTCAAAATTGTGATTACTTTTGTTCATTTGTGTTGTCAAGTGTTATTTATAACCTATGGGAATATTTTTTTGGAAAAATTGGACTATTCACTAAATCTTACTTCTATTCTTACGATTTATCCGTTTTTTATCAATATATCGTTATTATCGAACATCCCAACACCATATATAGAAATGAAAGGGATAGATCACGCCGAAGGGTGAAAACCCGTACAACACGCTGTTAATATATAAAATAAATTAAATAACCGATAAACAAATTAAAATCGGATCAAAGGCATGAACATTTCACCGCATGTTATTTTTTGTTTTGAAATGTGTTTGAAACTGTGAGTTGTTATGATGAAAAATTTTGGATGTTCAGCTCATTTTTCTCCGCTATGTAGAATATCCGAAAATGATCTTGGATTTAAAATCGGAATACCTTGGAAGCCTTTTATAACCAGTAAATCTTTATCACCAGTGACAATGTAATCTGCATTTGAAGCAACAGCTAAACCAAGAATTGAATTTCACATCCAATGCGTCAAATTAACGGCTGTAAATGGAACGCAGTTGAAAAAAGGTTGACAATAATGAATGTATTATTTATGCCTCAAGACAAGACGCCAATACCAGTTCGGAAGGCAGAAGTTCTTTTGAAAACAACTCCCCGATATACTTTCAGATTGAGATGGATCTCAGAAAAGAATCGTGAATGGGGTTTTGTTCGCAGACCATAATGAATAACCGTTCGGTAGAATGCCATCAACGAGTTTTTGAGATTTATTTAAGAAATATAATAAATATAGATTTCGACGGCAAGGGAATCTCGCGCTTTGACTGCGGGCCAAATGGTTGCACACTGCAACCCAACTAACATTATTATAGGAGGAAACCATGATGCATAAGATGTTAAAGAAGTTGTTAGTCGTTACATGTGTCGTTGCGGTATCAATGATCGGTATCGGGAACACGGCCCTTGCCGTAGATCTAATTGTCTATACGGCTGTGGAAGCAGAGGATCTCCCAAAATATGCAGCCAACTTTAACGAGGATCATCCGGATATCAAGATTAAATGGGTTCGGGATTCAACCGGGATTATGACCGCTAAACTGCTGGCGGAGAAAAATAATCCGCAGGCCGATCTTGCTTGGGGGATGTCCGGATCGTCGTTATTACTATTCAAATCCGAAGGAATGTTGCACCCTTACAAGCCGAAAGGGCTTGAAAATCTAGACCTGAAATTCTACGATAGTGACCCTGTTCCCAGCTGGGTTGGGATGGACGCCTATGTGGCGGCGATTGCTTACAACACCGTTGAAGCGAAGAAAAATAACCTGGTGGCGCCAAAATCCTGGTGGGACCTCACCAAGCCGATGTACAAAGGTCACGTGATCATGCCGAACCCGAATTCATCCGGTACCGGCTTTCTGGATGTCTCCAGCTGGCTGCAGCTGTTTGGTGAAAAGGGCGGATGGGCCTTTATGGATGCTCTGCACGAAAATATCGCCCGTTACACCCACTCGGGCTCAAAGCCTGCTAAACTGGCAGCCGCAGGAGAGATCCCCATCGGTATCTCCTTTGCCTTCCGTGCTGCAAGGTCCAAGGCAGCGGGCGCACCATTAGAAATCATTATTCCAAAAGAAGGGATCGGCTGGGAGATAGAAGCTTCCGCCATTATGGCCGGTACAGACAAACTTGAAGCAGCACAAACATTCATGGACTGGACGATCACCAAAAAAGCCATGGTAATGTATAACGATGCTTATGCCGTGGTCGGTTACAAGGGCGTGGCAAAACCGGTGAAGTATTTTCCGCCGGAAACGCTGTCTCAGATGATTGAAAACGATTTTGAATTTGCAGCCAACAACCGAAAAAGAATTCTCGCCGAATGGCAAAAACGCTACGATTCCAAATCAGACCCTAAAAAGAAGTAGTTTTTATCGACAGCCTGATCCTTTTTGTGCTGGATCAGGCTGTCGCTACCTCATTCTACCTTTTCAAGTCAGAAGATAGCTTGAGTAAGAGCGAGTTATAGGCGGCAGAATCACTGTTAGAAACCTCAATCCGATTCTACAAGTGAAACATTAAATAGAGGCATGATTATCGTGAGCGATCCGTCTGCAACTAACACCTCAAATAAACCTTCGTATCTTCGGATATCCAGACTGACCAAAAAATTTGGTGAATTTGTTGCTTTGGACGATGTTTCCATCGAAGTTAACGAAGGGGAGTTTGTTTGTTTTCTAGGACCATCCGGCTGTGGTAAAACCACCTTTTTACGTGCCATCGCCGGTCTCGATATCCAAACTTCTGGTACGGTGCACCAAGCCGATACAGATATCTCAGCATTGCCTCCGTCAGAACGCGATTTTGGGATTGTTTTTCAGTCCTACGCCCTGTTTCCCAACCTGACGGTTGAGAAAAATATTGCTTTTGGTTTGGAAAATCAAAAACTTTCGCGTGCCGATATCAAAAAGCGAGTGGACGAGCTGCTGGAATTGGTGGGACTTACTGATCAACCGAAAAAATATCCTTCCCAACTATCCGGAGGCCAACAGCAACGCATCGCTTTGGCCAGAGCCATCGCCACCTCTCCGGGGTTGTTGCTGCTCGATGAACCGTTGTCGGCTCTTGACGCTCAAGTTCGCG
>CAYSUA010000541.1:0-4376 GCA_964433795.1 uncultured Desulfobacteraceae bacterium
AATTGAATCAATATGATGTCATCATTGCCGGTGCCGGGTCCATAGGGGTGCCGACAGCAATGGTTTTAGGCGAGATGGGAGTCAAGACCCTGGTTTTGGATATGAACCCCTCTCCCGGTCAGGGTGAGAACAAACACGCCATCGGGGGTATCCGGGCCACCCATTCAAATCCGGCAAAAATAGAAACCTGCCTGAGATCCTTAGAAATTTTCTCAACATGGGAAAATTTGCACGGCGATGATATCGAATGGCTTGAGGGCGGTTATTTGTTTCCGGCGTATCGAGAGCAGGAAGAAAAAAGCCTTAAAAAGATACTTCCGACTCAGAAAAATCACGGATTAAACATAGACTATGTGAAACCTGAGCGTGTTCAAGAAGTCGTACCGGGAATCAATCCAAAGGGATTGAGGGGGGGAACCTTTTCACCCAATGACGGATCAGCCTCTCCGCTTTTGGCCATTAACGCGTTTTACCGATATGCCGTGGGTCTAGGTGTGGAATTCCGGTTCAATGAAAAAGTCGTATCGATTCAGATCAAAAATGGACGAATCAAGGGTATTGAAACCGATGTGTCGGCCTACCAGGCGCCTGTGGTCATCGATTCGGCCGGACCGTTCTCGCCGGCACTATGCCGGACCGCAGGTGTCGACATACCGATGACGCCGGATTCCCACGAAGGCGCCATCACCGAACCGGTCCAACCGTTTTTTTCGACCATGGTTGTGGATCTGCGGCCGGGACCCGATTCTTCAAACTGCTACTTTTATCAGAACCGACACGGCCAGGTGATCTTCTGCCTCACCCCTAAACCGCTTATCGTCGGGCTGGATAAAAGGGAAACGTCGGCATTTCTGCCGCAAATCGGTGCACTGATGATCCGGCTGATCCCACGGCTCAGGCACATCCGGGTTCGCCGGGTTTGGCGGGGCCTTTATCCCATGAGCCCGGACGGATCTCCCATGGTCGGGTGGAATCAGAACCTCAACGGGCTGTTTCATGCCACCGGCATGTGCGGCCAGGGGTTTATGCTGGGTCCGGGAATCGCAGAAGTGATTGCCAGAACCATAACGGATCAAACCACAAAGATCGATAAAATGATTCTTGAAACCTTCTCGCCGGATCGGGATTTCAGGATCAAAGAGGCTTTAAAATAATATTGAAATTTTTATTCCCCCATTTTATGGTGTTTCTTACATGAAACAACTGCGAGTCGGGGGAATATACCCACGAAACCTTCAAGAATCCAAAGATAGTATTTAGTTTTATCAACATTAGCTCCTAAAGCCATAGAAGGGGGGTGGTGAAGCAGGCCTAAAACCGGTACCGTTTAATTTTTTCCAACCTATGCCAATCACACTAACCCGATTAAGGAGGACAACATGATACGAAAAAGCCTCATTATCCTATCGATTTTATTATTGTCTGTTGTTTTAGTTTCCCCAAATGCATTTGCTGCAACGAAATTCATCCGGATGGTATCCGGACCTGAGGGCGGGTCCTGGTATCCTCTGGGCTCGGGAATGATGAAAATTGTGGAACAGAATATTTCCGGGGTTTCCACTAAAAACGGACCCGGCGGCGGTGTCGGAAACTGCAAGGATGTTAACGCCGGTCGGGCCGATCTGGGGTGGTCATACACCCACACAGCTTACAATGCCTATAATGGAAAGGGAAAGTTCAAGAAAAAATATGACAAAATACGCCACCTCATGTCCCTGTACCCCGGGGTGTTTCAGATTGCCGTTCCCAAGAAAAGCGACATCACCGATATCGGGCAACTCGCCGACAAACGTATCGTTCCCGGCAAAGTGGGTTTCACCGGAACCGCCATTGCCGAAATCGTTTTCAAAGGTTACGGTATAACGTTTAAAAGCATCAAGGCAAAAGGCGGGTCGGTCAGCTACGTCGGATATGCCGACGCAGCTGCTTTGATGAAAGACGGCCATCTTGATGGTTTTATGGGCGTCACCTCTTGTCCACAGGCGACTTTCATCGACCTCAATTTCCGACCCGGCATCCGCTTTCTGGCAATCAACGACGCACACATCAAAAAGGTTAAAGCGATAGAACCGGGTCTGATGCCCACCATCATTCCGAAAGACGCCTATAAGGGTTTGACGGCAGATGTGCAGACCGTCGGTACGGTTACCAATATCATCGTTTCAGCCGACCTTTCCGATGATTTGGTATATCAGATCGTAAAATCAATATATGCCGGTTTTCCCGAGCTTGCTAAAATAAAGAAAAAAGCGATTTCTGGCTCGGATCCGAAAAAAGCACTGCAGGGCAATGATATTCCGGTTCATCCGGGCGCCATGAAGTATTATAAAGAAATGGGGATTGCCAAATAAACGATCGATCACTTAAAAAAAAGAACCCATTTCCGCTGAAAGGATCAAGAATCAATTCCATGCATTAAGGCGGAAATGGGTCTTTATGATTTTTTCTTTGAAGTGAAAGGAGGCATCCATTGTCAGAGGTTGTGCAATCCGATTTGCAGAGACCGCAGGCGGTGCTGGACTGGTTTCTGGAACAGAAAGAGAAGAATGCCCACTATGTTATCGCATCAATAATCGTAGTTGCCTCGATTTCTCTCTCCTTCTACCATATGTTCATCGCTTTTTCCGGTTCCGTTGAAGCCCATACGTTCAGGAGTACCCATTTGAGTTTCATTCTGATTCTGGCATTCCTCTTGAAACCCCTGGGCCGAAAATCCTGGAAAAGCCCGCTGAATGCCTGGTTCACCATAGATGTGGTCATCATCCTGATTGTCATATTCATACAAATTTATACCCTCTATGATATTGAAGAGTATATTTTCCGAAGGGGTGATTTGACAGACTGGGATCTTCGGCTCGGTACCATATTCGTTTTTATTGTCCTTGAGGCCACCCGACGCATGGTGGGATGGGCCATGGTGGTTATCGCCGGCTTCTTTCTTGTTCATACGGCTTTTTCGGATTATTTTTTCGGTATCTTTTTTGGGCCGCCTTCTTCGTGGTTTACCATCATTGACTATATTTTCATGCGTGAAAACGGGATCTTCGGAATACCCCTAATGGTCATGGCCACCTATATTTATCTGTTTATCCTGTTTGGATCTTTCCTTATAGAATCCGGTGCAGGGAGGTTTTTTATTAACGTGGCACTGGCATTGACCGGATATAGGGTCGGAGGCCCTGCCAAGGCCGCTGTTTTATCCTCCGCACTTATGGCCAGTGTATCCGGAAGTGCGGTCGCCAATGTGGTGACTACCGGAAGCTTTACGATTCCCTTGATGAAGCGAATCGGATATCGGCCGTATTTTGCAGCAGCGGTTGAAGCCTGCGCGTCATCGGGCGGCCAGATTATGCCGCCGGTCATGGGAGCCGCTGCCTTTATCATCGCTGAATTTTTGAACCGGCCCTATCTCGAGGTTGCCTTAGCCGCCCTTTTTCCTGCGGTTATCTATTTTTTTTCCATTATGGTCCAGGTTCATTTTGAGGCAAAAAAGCAGAATCTGGCCACCATTCCCCGGGAAGAATTGCCCGTATTGTGGAATGAACTCAAAACAGGCGGCCATCTTTTTCTTGCTCTCATCACCATTATCGGCATTCTGATTGCCGGTTATACCCCCATGATGGCCGGATTTTATGCCATCATTTCCATACTTGTTCTCAGTTTTATTCGTCTTGAAACACGTTTGGATCCGGTCAAAATATTAAGAGCCATGGAAGACGGGGCCAGCAAATCCATATCCGTTTCCGTGGCATGTGCGGCCGCCGGCATCATTATCGGCTGTGTGTTTGTTTCCGGCGTGGGGATGAAATTTACAAATCTGATTATCATGATTGCAGGCGGTAAATTGTGGATTGCCCTGATTTTGACCATGATTGCCTGCCTGATTCTCGGAATGGGTTTGACCACAACAGCGGTATACATCACGGTGGCGGCACTGGTGGTGCCCGCTCTTGAAGGGATGGGAGTTATTCCCATTGCCGGACACCTGTTTGCCTTTTATTTCGGTCTCGTTTCCGCCATCACACCACCTGTTGCTCTGGCGTCATTTGCTGCGGCAGGGATTGCCGGATCTCCTCCCATGAAGACCGGTTTCTATTCATTCCGTATCGGGTTGGCAAAGTACATTATCCCCATCGTATTTGTTTATGATTCCGGAATGTTGTTCGAGGGAGGTCCGTTTGAAATCGGCATGGGAATAGTTCGCTGTTTTTTCGGAATCTTCATGTTGACCATTGCAACCGAAGGATATCTTTTCCAATCGGTCGGGTTTGTCGGAAGAATTCTTGCCGTAGCATGGTCGTTCTTAATCTTTTTCCCGTCTTTACCCACGGATCTGGTGGGATTTTCAGGTGCAATCCTGATGATCGTATTCTACC
>CAYSUA010000542.1:0-4368 GCA_964433795.1 uncultured Desulfobacteraceae bacterium
ATCTTGGCAAAGTGGATTGGATTGAAACCCAGCTGATCTACCATGCCTTGGCCATGCTGGGAAGAGAAGGGCTTTCACTGGTATCGCCTTCTTCACCTTATGTTTGCATCGGTTTCCACCAGGATGCCCGTCAGGAGGTGGATTTGGACTTTTGCCACCGACAGAACATCCCGGTCTTCAGACGGGATCTGGGAGGCGGTGCAGTCTACCTCGATGGTGGTCAGCTCTTTTTTCACTTAATTCTGCATAAGGACAATCCCGCCATTCCAAAAAATAAACAACGCTTTTATCAAAAATTCATACAACCGGTCATCAACGTATATCGAAAAATCGGGATTCATGCCGAATACAAACCGATTAACGACGTGATCGTTGGCACCCGGAAAATATCCGGAACCGGTGTCGGTGAAATCGGTGATTGCATTGTTTTTGTGGGAAATCTGATTGTTGATTTCAATTACGACATGATGGCGAAAGTCTTGAATGTGCCGGATGAAAAATTCAGAGACAAGATCCATAAAAGCCTCAAGGAAAACCTTTCCACCATCCGCAGGGAGTTAGGGGAAAAAGAGGCGGGTCAATGGAATGATCCGACTTTAAACGGGATGCTGGCGGAAGAATTTCAAAAGCTGGTGGGTCCCATGCCGCCCGGCCAAATGGATGACGCTCTGGTACATAAGATGCAATCACTTACGAGCCGACTCCATTCACCCTCCTGGCTTTTTCAAAAGGGTAAGAAACTGGCGGCCGGCCGCGATATCAAGATTCGCTCGGGTGCGACGGTCATGCATCGCATGCATAAGGCTCAGGGCGGACTGATACGGGCGGATTTTGAAATCATTGAAGAAGTTTTCGGCGCTGTATCGATATCCGGAGATTTTTTCTGTTTCCCCGAAGACGGCATCGAAAAGCTGGAAGCACGGCTTGAAGGAATGCCGATAACAGACATCCGGGAGTTGCTGGAATCGTTCTATACCGAAGAGGGGGTCGAAATACCGGGGATTACGGCTGAAGACTGGCTGAAGCTCTTAACGGCATGAGCGGCAATAGGAGGACCTGGCGATTGTTCAATGGAATCGCTACAGGTTTTCGGCAATGGGAAACTCCTGACCCGGTCCGGATATTCGAAATTTTCCAGTCTTTCCGTAATATCTGATATATCACGCACAAGAAAACAGATGCATCTCGAAAAGGCGAATAATTCTTTCTTCTCTGATATCTGATATATCACAAAAAAGAAAACAACCGGTTCTCTATAGAGATGAAAAGTTCTTTTTTTCAGGCATAGAAGCTTCGTTCACCGGGAAGACATTCAGACCTCAATCATATAAAACGCTATTCTCGCTAAAGTATTGATTTTTGTGGCTTGATCTAAAATTTGTAAAAGTATTTAGAAGTGAAATTTTTCTATTAATATAGCGGATTTCTGCTTGACAGTGATATCATGGTTTGGTAAACGTTTTCCTTCCACCCATGTTATCTTCTTTGGTGTGGAGAAGGAGTTTGGCGGCCAGGGAAAAATAAGTACTTCACTTGTTTTTTTCATTAAAGTTGGTGCTCCAGTTGTCTTTCCGGAAAGAACAAATACCTGTTTCAACTGGAGTCACCGCAAGTATCCTACGAAACCCTTTTATTTAAGGAGGTATGGTATGAGTGACAAGATCAAAAACGAATCCACCCAAAAGCTGTCCCGACGTAATTTCATAAAGAAGACAGCGGTTGCAGGAGCTGCGGCGGCTGCCGTTCCCGCAATTTTCAACATCCGGACTGCCAAAGCAAAAGGTACCACATGGAAGGTTCAGACCTCCTGGCCCGGAGGAATCGGTCTCGACATCTTCAAGGAATGGTGCAACGGCATTGCAGATAAGACAGGAGGTGAATTAGCGTTTAAACCATTCGGCGCCAAGGATGTTGTGGGTGACTTCCAGCTTTTCGATGCCGTAAAGAACGGAGTGATCGAAGCCATGAACCCGTTTACCCTATACTGGGCCGGTCGTATGCCGGCATCGGTGTTCTTCAGTTCCTATCCCTTGGGACTGCGGAATCCACACGAATGGGACGTTTTCTACTATGCCCTGGGCGGCCTGGAAATCGCTCGCGAATTGTTCGGCAAGTTCAATATGTATTATGTGGGTCCGATCCATCACGGTCCGAACATCATTCACTCCAAGATACCCATTCGCTCCATCGAGGATTTCAAGGGCCGGAAAATGCGGGTACCGGGCGGTATGGTATCCGAGCTGTTCATGAAAGCCGGCGCCAGGACCACCCTGCTTCCCGGAAGCGAGATCTTCCCGGCACTGGAAAAAGGCACCATCGACGTGGCCGACTACGTGGGCCCGGCCGTAAACTATGCCTTGGGTTTCCATCAGGTCACCAAGTACATCTCAATGGGGCCAGCGGGCTTTATGTCCATCTACCAGCCCGTCGATTTAATGGATCTCACCGTCGGTATGAAGGCGTGGAATGCATTATCACCGGAGATGAAACGGTTTGTGGAGATGGAGGTACACGTCTATTCGGACATGCATCACGCCAAGATCCAGAAAGCCGACCAGGAGGCTTGGGCGGGCTTTGAGAAAGCCGGGTCCATAGTAACCCGACTCAGCCAGGAGGATGTCGAAAAATTCACGGATATAGCCGTGCCTCTCTGGTATAACTGGGCCAATAAGGATAAATTCGCAGCCAAAGTATTCAAGATCCAGCTCGACTACATGATGTCCGGCAGCTTGGGTTATGTGACCCCGGATATGATCAAGGGTCAGAAGCTCAAGTATAGCTAAGACCAAAAAGAGGAACCGCCGATTGTGACGGTTCCTCTTTTTTTATATCTTTAATTTAGACATCAAAACGTTTTTCTTATCGATTGCTCTGTGTGGGTCTATCGACTAGACAATTTTATTCTATTTTAAATTTTGAGTTAGGAATTTAATATGCCAGGTATAACGTTTATATTACCGCATTGGATGTACTGGTCAGGCTTGGTTTTCGTCCCGCTTTTTGCCATGTACATCGTTCGGAAGCAGAAAGGGAAGGAAGGCAACGGCGGCGTCACCAACCCCGTCGCCTATATGTTCTGGCTCTGTTGCGGTTTTGTCGGTATCCACCGGCTTTACTTAAAAAACAATTGGGGTTTGGTCTTTATTCCCATATTCATCATGCTTCTGATTTCAAATTACCAGGTCCGATTAACCAATAACCTGGTTTCCAAGGCCAGAGACGATGTGAGTATCGCCGATTTTGATATTGAGCGCGCACAAAAAGACGTTAGGAAAAAGCAGGAAGCGCTCAAAGAAGCTGAAGCATCCACCGATCAAAATATCGATAAAGCAGAACTCGAAAAAGAGTTAGGCGACGCCCGGGACAAAATCAAAAAGACCGGACAGGCAATGGAAATTGCCAAGCAGAATCATGTTACCGCACAGGGTGTGCATTCCAGATGGTTCATCATAACCCGTATCATCGCGATAGTGATTTTATTGATGCTGCTCTACGATGCCTATAAAATCCCCGGACTGGTCAGGCAGTGCACATCCCAAGAGATGTGTGAGGCCGAACCGGACACCCAAAAAATCAGTATGCCGGAGCATGAACCCGGCACCGGTGACAGTCCGACGCTTAAGATTGATAACAAGCTCTTCCATATGATCGACAAAATCAACGGCTATGCCGGAGAATTCGTCTGTTTCTGGTCCATCATCGCGGTCTTTGTATACTACTACGAAGTGCTGGCAAGATACATGTTCAACTCTCCCACCAATTGGGCTCACGAGAGCATGTTCCTCATGTTCGGTATGCAGTACGTGTTGGCTGCCGGATTCACGAACCGTGATGACGCCCATGTCCGCGTGGATGTCATCTATAGATTTTTCCCAGAGAAGCTCAAGGGGCTCACGGACGTGTTTACTTCGATTTTCTTTTTCATATTCGCATTTGCGCTGTTGTGGACGGGCTGGGTTTTCGCCGCAGATTCAGTAGCGGTATGGGAAGTCTCCTTTACCGAGTGGGCGATTCAGTACTGGCCCGTAAAAATAGCCCTACCCCTGGGAGCGGTCCTGCTCACTTTAGATGGACTCACCAAACTGATCAAAGATATATATGTTTTGGCTGGAAAGAAGGTATAAACTATGGGTTTAGAAATCACTATTGGTTGGCTTACAGTATACATGTTCGGTTCATTGGTCATATTACTCCTGATGGGCCTGCCGCTTTCATTTGTTACCGGCGGCCTCGGCGTGGTGTTTCTCTATCTGTTCGGCGATGCGCAGATGCTTCACATCCTGCCGTCGCGTATCTTTCCCTTTATGACCGATTATCAGCTATCGGCGATCCCGCTGTTCATATTCATGGCATCGGTGCTGGCGGCTG
>CAYSUA010000543.1:0-897 GCA_964433795.1 uncultured Desulfobacteraceae bacterium
AGGATTCCCAGATGGTTTTCTATTTCTAAGCTACATTACATGCAAAATTGAGGAACAATATGGATTTAAGGTTTGCACTTCGGGCTTTTTGGATTTCTTCTTTCATTTGTCTAAACTCACGATCTTTATGGTTGTTTCAAGTATCTTTCGATAAATTGAGAAGACAAACACTGGCAGCCCAATGCGATTACCGCGAAAACGAGGTAAATAGGACGTACGGCACCAGCTTATCTCAAGGGTTTGGAAATCAACAGAGGATGGATTGTGTTAGGATATAAAGTGGTACAGCTTTGAGGGATGTTGATAGGCTTTTTGATTCAAAGTTATTTTGCGAACCACTGATCACATTAAAAGAGCTTAGGGGTTTTTGAAGCGGATAAAAGTCTTGGATAAATGAGAGGCTGAAATACGTGGCTTGGTTGTACCTATTACAACGGTCGGTTTCACAGCAGGTATTTCCTGCACCAAAATCTGCCAGAAAATTGTTAGAACAAATATTTGAGACCTGTTGGTTGTTAAGGTAGTGTGACGGGGAGGTTTCACAAGAGTTATCGATGCTATAATTGACTGAATTCCAATTGGATGATGGGATACAGGTGTTTACAACGGTGCTGCAGCATACCTGTTGCCCGCAAACGATTCCGTACACAACGATTATGGATATAAGTATCGCTGAGCTCGTTTGGATGAATTTGTTGATCAATTCTTTCATTGTTTTTCCTAATTTTTGAAAGCGTTTATATGCCGCCTTGTAACAAAATTGTCAACGATATAATTTTTCGGTAGTTTTCTTTAGTACATGGCGCAAATATTGCTCTCTCTTACCCCCCTTCAACTTTAAGAGAAAGTCACTCAAAAATATCTAAAGATGCCCGGGTGCTCGTAAGGCTGCCGGGG
>CAYSUA010000543.1:907-4364 GCA_964433795.1 uncultured Desulfobacteraceae bacterium
TGCAGTAATTATAGATCCTGTAACAGAAATATGTGACAGTTTAGATAATGACTGCGACGGAACAGTAGATGAAGAGCTTGGAACAACTACCTGTGGTGCCGGAGCCTGTGAACATCATTCTTCGTGATCGTCACCATAATAAAGGAAGGCCTTTACGGTCTTTAAGTGGTAGATCAAAAGGATCACGATCAGAACAGCGATGATGATTCCGGCCCATTTTTTCAGCACGTCAATGTGAATGTACTGGTTGATAAAGTTGATGATATTGTTGCCGATAAGGGCATAGATCATAATTGAGGACAGGGTTCCGCTGAATACGATCAGAAAATTGTTGATCGCCCTGTAGTTTAACAGGTACCCGATGATGGCCCCTATCACCGGGCCTGTCATGAAAAAGGGGAACATGACAAACAGGAAAAGTCCGATAGAACCGTACTTTTTAATCTTGGTCTTCTGGCCCTGGGCAGTGAGTTCCGCCTGTCGGACAGCACTGTGAAAGAGTTTTGGCTGGATGATGTTTCGCATCACCAGGACCACAGCGCCGTATGCAATCAAAACAATAACGACTTCAAGGAAAAAATTGTATAAAATCGTATAAAAAAGGGAAATGCCTGCAGAAAGACAGCTGACAATTCCCAAGGCCCTTCCCCCCATAATATGGATGATGGCGAAAGAAGATAGAGAAAATAGATCCCGGTCAGGGCCGTTAAGACAAGTCCGATCAATAGGATTTTCACCTCTATCATATTCAGGCGTTCCCTTATAAGATATGCCAGTTTTCTCAGGCCCTTATTACACAGGGAAAACAGTCTTTTAAAAATATTGTTATCGTTTATAAGTGTTGGCATGGGATAAAAAATATCCATCTTTCGTATTTAAGTTGACAACTTTGGGTTAAGCAGCCCGCAATGTTGATGAATCTTGAGCAAGAAATATTGAATAGCTTTATAACCGTATGACATGCTGGATAACCCTCTCTTCCCGCATCATGACAGCTTCAACACTTATACAGTTAAAGATAGTTAATCCGGCCTGAATGGCCTTGGAAGCTTCGCCGTTAGAATCTTAGGTCCCTGAAGATATGCCAATATCGCAACGGGTCGATCTTGTTGTCGTTCAAGGGAGCGGATCATGGCGATCACCTTTTTGTGATCTTCATGACTGCCGTGGGAAAAGTTCAGCCTGGCCACACTCATCTCCGATTCGATCTTTCTTTTTAATACACATCTACTCTGCGATGAAGGGCCGATGGTTGATATAATCTTTGTTTTCTGGGCCATAGGGTAATTTTTTTCATTTTACTAAACCGACCTAAGAATCAAAGAATTCACTGAGAAGCGACTTGTGTTTTTTTTTATAGTGACGGTCGCTATGTGGAAAACCTTGTTGTCGGGAGGTTCTTTCTGCATGTTCCGTTGATTGCAGCGAAGACGTTGATCTCTCGATGATCTTATCCAACTCCCCCCGGTCTATCCAGACCCCGCGACACTGAGAGCAATAGTCAATTTCAATTCCGGATCTTTCCGCCATGTTGAGTTCGGCGGCACATGCAGGGCACTTCATAATTTTGCCTCCTATTCGTTACTGCTTTATTGAAGATTTTCGATTGTACTTCCATTTAAGTTGAAATTCGATTTCCTCCTCCTCTATCCCTCGTTCGTGTTCGATGCTGATGCTGGCACTAACCGGGACATGAACACGCTCTCGGTCAATCTGTATGGAAAACTGCCGATTATTCTCCAGGGCATCTGCAAGACGACGCAGTTTCGCTATAAATGCCTTTTTTGAATATCTCTTTTCTACGTCTCGATTCTTTTTTTGTTTCCCCATACCCATATTCTCACTTCCTCCTAAGATTTGATGTTCAGTCCAATATCAAGGTTACTTGCGCGGAGGCACATCTGCTCCGCAGAATTTACAACACACACTTTCCCGTCTTTTACTCGCAGGGACAACCTGATCTCTCTTGCATTTAGGACATGACCGCTTAAGGCGCAAAATAGAGCTGATCACTGCCACAAATATTGGATTCATTCGCTTACCTCTCTCTCTTCTGAATCGTGGAATAAACTCGTGGTCCCGGCGATCCTTTCTGGCGGCCCAAGGACAAAAAGCACATCATTGGCACAAAGGTGCGTCTCTCCGTGTGGATTGGGCAATATTTGTGAGTCACGACGTATTGCCAATACCGTCACGCCATATCTCTTTCTCAACTCGATTTGAGCTAAAGATCTTCCAACCGGGGCTGATCTTACCCCAACCCGAAACGTGCTGATTTCGACATCTGGAAGCTGAAGTGTCAAATCTGAAAAAGATGCAGGCCCTGTTGAGAGGCTTCGTAACATCTCGTAATCATCTGACCTCACCTCGGCCACGAGGCTCTCGATTTCATCTCTGGGCACAAGATATTTCGCCAGAATCCGTGTGAAGATTTCCACGGAGGTCTCAAACTCCTCCGGAATGACCTGGTCGGCCCCTAATTCATGCAGGGCCGTCATCTCCTGAAGATAACGGGTACGCACGATCAAATGAACTTTTGAATTGAGTTTCCGGGCGATTTCGGTAATCCTGCGGGTTGCTGCGGGATCGTTGATCGCCACCACAACAATTCTCGCATCTTTGATATTTGCGTGCTGAAATATCTCCTCATGGGTAGCATCCCCATAAAAAATCAGCTCTCCTTTTGCCAGTTCGCTCCTCACCGTTTCGGGGTTCATCTCGATGATTACATAGGGGATTCCCGCTGCCTTGGCGGTTCGCGCTACATTTTTACCGTTCACTCCGAGGCCGATGATGATAAGGTGGTCCTTTTTGTCCGGCTCTTTAATTTCCCGGACAGGACGCAGACCGGGTTTTAGCTTTTTGGGCAGCGGCAACCTCAGGACAAGATCTGCCAAACGAGGCGCCATGGCTATAATGAAGGGCGTTGCCGCCATGGTCAGCACGGACACATTCAGAAACAACTGATAAATATTTCCGACAAGTATGCCATGTTCAACACCTGTCCTGGACAAAATGAAAGAGAATTCACCAACCTGGCTGAGCGCAAGGCCGACCAAAATCCCGGTGCGAAGAGGAAATCCCAGTAAAATGGTTACAGATACTGCGATGATGGATTTTAGAACCAAAACGCATAATGCAATTAGCGCGATAAATCCCGGCCACTGGAAAAGAAAACCCACATCCAGGAGCATGCCAATGGAGACAAAAAAGAAGCTTGTGAAAACTTCTCGAAAGGGTAAGATGTTGCCGAGTGCCTGATGACTGTATTCAGATTCGGATATAACCAGGCCCGCTAAAAATGCCCCCAGGGCAAGAGAGAGTCCCACACTGGAAGTTATCCACGCGACTGTAAGACATATTGCAACAACGCTCAACAGAAAAAGTTCACGGTTGCGCGTGCGTGCAATTTGATACAATGCCTGCGGCACAATCCATTTAGCACCAACAACCACCA